>JAYELL010000046.1 GCA_034717495.1 Chloroflexota bacterium
GGCCTCCTGGATAACGCTCTACATCACCCTGACCGGACGGGTAGACGGCGATGGCAATCCACTACCCGATCTGACCTTCTACAACGGAGTCTTCGTCAACGTGGAGCACCGGGACAAGCAGTGGCTGGAGAACCACGGCCTTTGGCTAGATGGCCAAACCTGGCTCTACAAATACAGCGATCCCTACAGCCCCGATATCAAAGAAGGACCTGACGGCGATAGCCCCGCCTATCAGGCCCTCCTCTTCAAGCCTTTCCAGGAATGCAAGAAGCCTCGAGACTGCAACACGCAACCCACCGGTCAGGATTTCGTGGATACACTCAATCAGTGGATCAACATGGAGGGCATGCTGGCCTTTGCTGCCACAAGTGCCTTTCACATCAGCCCCGACGACCTCTTCTCCAAGGGTAAAAACTTCTACTTCGTCGACTACAGCCAGACCGTGGACACCCCTCGTGAGTATATCGAGTGGGACCTGGACGCCGCCTATCAGGGCATGGACTACACAGCTGATATCTACGATGTTGGCGCCCGCAAGTTCGGCGTCTATGAGGATTGGATCGTCGACGATGGTACCTTCAAGGCTGAATATACTGAGATCATGCAGCGCCTGCTTGACGGGCCACTGAATGAAACCGATATCAACGATGCCCTTTCAGACTTCGAGGCGCTGCTCGGTGACGCCCTGGCGGCCGATCCTCACAATGCCCTGGGTGATCCTGTGCCCGAGTACTTCTCAGATTTCCGCACCTGGCACTCGAATCGCATCGCCAGCGTGCTCAGCCAGTTGCCCTCGACGCCACCCGAACCGGGGAACCCCGAGACGGCTCTGTATGTTGGTGCACTTGCCGGAGAAAGCGCGCCCGCGCCCAAGAACCGCTGGGATGCCACGGTCACGATCACTGTTTTTGTTGACCCTGAATCCCCTGACACACCATTCGAAGCCGCGACGGTATCGAGTGATTGGGGCAGCTGTGAAACCGATGACTCCGGAACGTGTCAGATCAGCAAGAACAACATCAAGAGCAATGTTGCCAGCGCTACCTTCACCGTCGCCGACATCACTGCGGATGGCATGTGGTACGATGCCGATGCCAACGCGGTAACGTCGGTCACTATCTATAAACCATAGCGCGCACCTCGCTGGCCGCTGAGAACGTATAGGTTCGACGTGCCTTCACCCAGGCGCGTCGAACCTATAACCTCCCTTAAGCAATTTCATTCTCTTGGCACCGTCCTGTTCCAGTCTTGCGCCAGCAAACAACTCAATCTGGATTTCCGCAGCCACCTCTTTCAGCACTGGAATCAGCGCTTCTTCTCGTTGTTCACGATTGGTTCCCAGCGACGCTTGCACTCGATCCTGGAATGCGCTAAACTCTTATGACAGATGAGCGGGCATCCTTCGATGTACTTAGACAGGAGAAGAATGATGACGAAAACACACACTTTCACCTTTGCACTCCTGATGCTGCTCGCCATGGGCTTCGTGCCCGCGGCGACCGCGCAGGAAGCCGTTCCCGATTGGCCCGACCATTACGATCCCTTTACGTTGTTAACCTATCAATTGGAGATGACCGAAGCTGACTGGGATACGATCCGCTATGACCTGACCTTTGACATCGAGGTGCCGGCACTGTTCTGGGCTGAGGATGAAACCCCGATCCCGATCAACGTGCGCCGCAAGTCGGCCGATTCCTTCCCCCTGAATGATCCGGCTAATCCGGAAAAGGTTTCGCTCAAGTTGGACCTCAACGATTTTACCGGCGAAGCCTGGCATGGGCTGAATAAGCTGAGCCTGGAAAACGGCGACGATAACAACGTGGTCACCGAGGGCATGTCCTGGTACTTGCACCGCCTGGCGCAGGACGATGCCAATTTCGACTATACGTCCGGCCTGGCCTCCTGGATAACGCTCTACATCACCCTGACCGGACGGGTAGACGGCGATGGCAATCCACTACCCGATCTGACCTTCTACAACGGAGTCTTCGTCAACGTGGAGCACCGGGACAAGCAGTGGCTGAAGAACCACCTTCTGTGGCAAGGTGGCGATAATACCTGGCTCTACAAATACAGCGACCCCTACGAGCCCGCAATCAAAGTGGGTCCCGAGGATGAACTCGGTAATCCTGTTGATAGCCCGGCCTACGACACTCTTTTCTTCAAGCCCTTCCAACGGTGCACGCAGCCCTGCGCTCTCCAACCGGCGACGGAAACCGAGTTCGCCAACACGCTGACTGCATCGATCAACATGGAGGGCATGTTGACCTTCGCCGCGGTCAGCGCTTTCCACGTCAGCCCCGACGATCTCTTCTCCAAGGGAAAAAACTTTTTCTTCGTAGATTACACCCAGCCCCCGGCCCATTCTCCCGACCTTGCTCCCCTCCGCGAGTATGTCGAATGGGATCTGGACGCGGCCTATGCCGGCATGGACTACGAAGCCGACATCTATAACGTTGGTGACGGGTCCGGCCAGTATGAGAATTGGATCATCGACAATGAGATTTTCAACGAGCAGTACACTCAGATCATGCAGGATCTGATCGCCGACGACGGGTTGCCTGAGGCGACCGGGCCACTAAATGAGGCTGCTATCAACGGCGCTCTGACAGCCTTCGAGGCGTTGCTCGGTGACGCCCTGGATGCTGACCCGTACAATATGCTGGGCGACCCCGTGCCCGAGTACTTCGAGGACTTCCGCACCTGGCACTCGAATCGCATCGCCAACGTGCAGACGCAGTTGCCGCTGGCAGTGCTGCTGGCCAGTTTCAGCGCCAGCGCGCAGGCGAATCACGTGCTGGTGAGCTGGGCCACGGTCAGCGAGGTCGACAACGCCGGTTTCAACGTCTACCGCGGCCTCTCGGCCGGTGCCCCTGAAACCCTGCTGGGCTTCGTGCCCTCCGCTGTGCCAGGCTCGGCCCAGGGTGCAGGCTACAGCTATGCCGATCTTGACATCGCCGACGGCCAGACCTACTGGTACTGGCTGGAGGATGTGGACACCAGCGGCGCCACCGGCCTGCACGGGCCGGTCAGCGTTACTTACCTGGCGCCCACGGCCGTCACCCTCAGCGACCTGACCGCCGGCGGCCAGCCGCCGGAGAACCTGAATTGGTTGTTGCCGGTCGCCCTCGCCCTCGCGGCAGCGGGTGCTGCGTTCGCCTGGCACCGCCGGGTCGCTGCGAATTAACATTCGACGATCAACACGAGAAACAGGGATCGGAGCTCAACCCTCATCATCTCCGATCCCTGGCCAATCGATCAGGATCCTTTGATCAGGTTTGTTCCATTCCTGGCGCTATCCGATTCGATTTGGCAGCATCGCAGCATGCACTGGCAAAGAACAAAAACGTATTGGGGACATTGGACAGTGCCGATCTGATGCTCTTGGCGAACGTAGCGCGTCCGGCAGTGGCAAGAAGCAATCTCCTGTCAGAGGGCACTTGTTCACTCTCGGTTCACCAATAGGAGAAGAACGATGAAGAAAACTTACGCACTTACTTTTGCACTCCTGCTGCTGCTGGCTACCGGCTTTGTGCCCACAGCAGCCGCACAGGAACCTGTTCCCGACTGGCCCGGCCTTTACGATCCAGAAACTTTGTTGAACTTCAACCTGGAGATGACCGAGGCCAACTGGCACACCATTGTCAACGATCTCACCTTCGATATCGAGGTTCCGGCGCTCTTCTCGGCCGAGGGCGAAGCACCGATCCTCGTCTCGGTGCGCCGCAAGGCCGCCACGAAGCTGGGCCAGGACAAGGTCAGCCTCAAGGTGGACATCAACGAATATACCGACGATGACGGCTGTGATAGTGATCACGGCTTCCCCGGTGCAACCTGCGTTGACAAATGGCATGGCGTCAAGAAGCTGAGCCTGGAAAACGGCGATGACAACAACGTCGTCACCGAAGGCCTGGCCTGGTATCTGCACACGGTTGCGGCAGATTCTGATCTGAACTACCATTCAGGCCACGCGGCCTGGGTGACAGTCACCGTCAATGGCGATAGCAAGGGCGTTTACGTCAATGTTGAACAGCCCGACAAACAGTATCTGAAGAACCACGATCTTTGGGAAGGCAGCGATGATACCTGGCTGTACAAGTACAGTGATATCGACAGCCCCGAGATCAAGGTGGGTCCTGAAGACGAACTTCGCGACAAGAGGACTCCAGCGAAGAGTCTCGCCTCACACACACCGCGAGATGCTTCGCTGCCGGCACCTGCCCGCATGGGATTCTGGCGTGTCTTCGGCCATTTTCCCCTTGCGAAGTTGACTGTCAGACCTGCTCAACATGACATATTCAGGCTTTTTGGACTTGCGAATAAGGGGCAGGAGTCGGTTACATGGGGGCATGATCTGTCATGTTCCCATGTAACCGACAAACTGTAAGCATTTTGTAATCTTCGAACTATTGACTCACCATGGGCCATCTGGTATCATTCATAGTGGCGAAAACCATGCCGCGATGGGCGGGACAGACCAACTGGGAGCCACTTTGCATGGCCCATCTCTGTACCGCCAGGGTGATCAACCCTAAAAAAACGGGGAGCACATTCTTCGACGAATACATAGCATGACAGTGAGCTACCCAGACTCATAACAGGAGAGAAAAAGTATGTTGACAAACAAAGAAAAACCGAGGCGCTCCGGCGGCACCAAAGGCGCTCGCCGGCGCACCACATGGGCGGGATTGGCCATAGTCCTGGCAATGCTCGTTGCCCTCTTGCCGGGAACGTTGCCTGCTATCGCTACCACCACGCCGACATTTGACGGCTTTGTCGACCCGCAGTACCTGACCTTCGGCACAACCGTGTCCTTTGCCGGCGTCGGCACCGGGGCAAATCTGTACGTCATCGACGATGCCGACGACGGCAACATCTGGCTGACCTGGGAGATCGACCGCAGTTTCGTCGACAACAGTTATGACGATGACGGCGTCAACGGCCAGAGCCAGCATCCCTCCTGGGCGCCGGGCTACCAGCACCGCTTCCGCGACCTGGCCGAGAGCGACCTGCAGCAGATGCAATTTTACAACAGTTGCGGTGAGCTGGCCGTGCATGTCACCATGGACTACATCGACGGCTACGGAGGCCTGGAAGCCTGCGGCGGCCTCAAACCCGTTCCCGTCATCGGCGGCAAGCTCGACATCAACGGTGGCGGAATCGGCGACGGAACCACTGACCCGGCTGATAACGGTTCCTACTTTGGTATCGAAATTCTCAACGGATGCCTGGACCTGGACGGCGATGGCACTTCCTGTCCCGACACGAACACCGGCGCTTCAAACGTCTTTGGCGGCACCGACGATCATGCAGCGGCAGGGGCCGGCTTTTTCGGGCTAGCGCCCACCTCCTGGCAAATCATCGATGGGATCCTGCAAACCGCAGATACCACTTATTCCGGCATCAATCTTATCGCCGTCACCGGCGGATACGCCGTTGACATGAACCTGGATAGCAGCATCACTGCGGCTGACAATGGTTCGCTTAGCGGGATTACCGTCACAGCCGGTGTCCTTTCGGCACCCGATGGACCGTTTCAGCCCAATCCGGCATTCACCGTTGCCAGCGGCCTGATCCAGGAGCCTGGTCCCTTGTACCCATCCGGCTGCGGAACCATCCATTCCAACACCAACTCGGGCTACGATGCCAACCTGTACACCAGCGAATCCATCCGCTGGTCAATCAATGGTGACGACTGGACCAAGTTTGACTACACCACCTCTTTGGTCGGCAATCTAAACCTTCCGGTTCCTCGCAGCGCCGGTCCTACTGCTTCCGGATACTGCGTATATAATCCCGCAGGCCTGCTTCCTGGAGGCGAGGGAGATTGCGACAACTATGGCCTAAATCAAGGTGACCCAGGTCCACCCCCAATTGCACCAGCACCAAATGACCTGCTCGGCAATCAGAGTCCCTACGGTGCAGAGTCGCCCTCCTGGGAGACTCCCCCGGGCACCGACTACGTGCCTCAGGCCGCCTACACCGCCGGCTGGGAGTACAGCCTGATCTACGAGATGAAGATCGACCCCAGCGTGTTTGTTACCACTAACTGTCCGGCTGGAGGCATCAGTCCATACCTGACCAAGCCGCTCGAGTTGCACGCCTCTCCCAACAAGCTGGGCGACACCTATGTTCCCGTCCGCGTTGTTTTCGGCGCCATCGGCAACTACGTCTGGCTGGACGAGAACAGCGACGGCTACCAGGATGCTGGTGAGCCGGGCATTCCCAACGTGGCCGTAGTGCTCTACGACAAGGAAGGCAGCGAGATCGCCCGCACCTACACCGACTCCCACGGTGGCTACCTGTTCACCCGCGATTCCGCAGGCGAGCCCCTGTCTGCCGGCCTCTATTATGTGGATGTGCTCGACGGCACCGACACAACAGCTTATACGCTGCCTCAGCAGGATATGACGCAGACAACGCCCAGTACGCTGGCCGACGCCGACTTCGGCAACCAGGATCATGGCTCGACGTCGATTCCGAGCACGGCCTTTACCGGGTATGAAGTGATCATTGGCGGCGCGCTGCCAATGGAAAACCTGACGGCAGACTTTGGTTATAACTACAACCCCGACAGCGACGTCAACGGCGGCACCAACTTAGCCGCCCTGGGCGACCGGGTCTGGGTCGATACCGACGGCGACGGCGCGCAGGATCCCAATGAGATCGGTGTCTCCGGCGTGGAAGTGACGCTTTACTACGATCAAAACCAGGACGGCGTGTATGACGAACCTTATTCCGTGGGCGGTTATGTTCCAACCACGACTACCGACGCCAACGGCTACTACCTGTTTGACGACTTGCCAGCTGGCGCTTATGTGGTGACGGTCACAGGCGACACGGGCGCCAGCCACGATATTCTCGGCACCTACACTCAGACAGGCGATCCGGACGACTTTGGCCAGCCGGCGACATCGCCGGACAATACGACTACTGTCGCGGTAATCCTCGGTCCTGGCGATGTCTTCCTCAACGCCGACTTCGGCTATCAGCCGCCGGCCGATGTTACCGGCGAAATCGGCGATACCATCTGGTTCGATGCCGACATTGATGGAAATGGCCCCGCATTGCCTCCCGCCAACGATCCCGGTGGCGCTCCGGTCAATCAGGGCAATGGCGTCGAGGATGACAGTAATGAATACGGCATCCCAGGGGTAACGGTTGCCTTGATCAAGGACAGCAATGGCAACGGCGAGTGGGATGCCGGCGAGCCGATCGTCGCCACCGACACAACCGACGCGAAAGGCCAATACCTGTTCCAGGGTCTGCCCGTGACCATCGGCACAGATGACTACCTGGTGTGGGTCAACGACACAGACAACGTTCTCGGCTGGTTTAAGCCCACCTACGACGCGGACGGCCCACTTCTGCCCGCCGGTGGCCTGGTCACTGGACTGGGCATTAGTTCGGTCCTGGATCTGACCACCGACACGGCGGCGTTCATGGACCAGGACTTTGGCTATACGCCGCTCGAACATGAGGTAGACAAGGGCTTGATCGGCGACACCATCTTCTATGATGCTGATCCAAACGACGGTAACGCCTACAATCCTGCCGCGGGCGACACGCCCATCGAAGGCGTACTGGTGCAGTTGTGGAATCGCCAGGGCAATAAAGTTCTAGCGACCACCGCGACCGATGAAAATGGCCTCTACTACTTCGGTGGCCTGGATCCCGATAGGTATCAGGTCGAAGTTTTTTCCGGCAACTTCCTGCCCGGTGGTGTATTGGAAGGGTTCGCCAACACCGCCGACCCCGACAATGACCAGGACAACAACTCCGGCGTGGTTGATATCCGAAATAGCCCCTATATCGATCTGGACCAGGATTTCGGCTACCGGGCAACGGACAATCCTGGCTCTATCGGCAACCTGATCTGGGAAGACCTGAACGCAGATGGTGATGTCGATGCCGGTGAGAATGGCATCGAGGGCGTGACCCTGGACCTCTACCGCGACCTGAACGGCGACGGCGATGTCGATCCCGGAGAGCCGCTGATTGGCACCACCAAGACCGATGGCAGTGGCAACTACCTGTTCGAAGGTCTGTCCACGACGGATAACGGCGTAGGAGCAGCTGGTGCAGACTACATCGTCGATGTGACCGATGTGGACGGCGTGCTGCATGGCTACTGGCATTCCCTGGGAATCGCCGGGGCTGACAACAACAGCCAGTTAGACCCGTATGCGGTCTCGATCAGCGTTGCCAGCCCGGACAACCTGACGGCGGACTTCGGCTACTACGTCAAGCCTGCTGCCGTGGGCAACTGGGTCTGGACCGACATTGACAAGAACGGTGTTCAGGATGATGGGGAGACCGGCATAAATGGGGTGGTGGTGCAACTGGGGATCGCATACCCCGATGGTACCGCAATTACCCTTGTCACAGTCACCGCCAACGATCCGGAAGGTAGCAGTCCCGGCTGGTACAGCTTTGGTAACCTGCTGCTGGACGAGGATTACGCGACGAGCAGCGGAACCTTTGGGGCTGCCCCCAACCAGCCTGCTCATGTGGTTTCAATAACAGTGCCCCCTGGCTACTACAAGACCTTAATCAACGCCGCAGGCAGCACGTTTATGAACGACTCCGACAACCACGACGGAACGCCCGCGCAGGCAACCCAGGGTCAGAACGACGTGACGCGAAATGCTGATCCTGACGCGGAAAGCAACCCGAATGCGGGCTACGACTTCGGTCTGACCGACACTCCGCTGGCGGTGTTGCTGGCTGACTTCGCGGCTGCAACCCAGGCGAATCATGTCCTGGTCAGCTGGGCCACGGTCAGCGAACTCAACAACGCCGGCTTCAACATCTACCGCAGCCTCTCGGCCGGTGCCCCTGAAACCCTGCTGAACTACGTGCCCTCCCAGGCGCCCAACTCTGCCCAGGGTGCCGATTACAGCTACGCCGATCTTGACGTCGCTGACGGCCAGACCTACTGGTACTGGCTGGAGGATGTGGACACCAGCGGCGCTACCAGCCTGCACGGGCCGGTCAGCGTCACCTTCATGGCGCCCACCGCTGTCACCCTCAGCGACCTGTCCGCCAACGACCAGCCCGAAAGCCTGAACTGGTTGTTGCTGGCTGCCATGGCCCTTGCGGCAGTGGTCGCAGGCTTTGCCTGGCGCCGCCGCATCGGTGTGCAGTAACACAAATCGACAACTTCCGGGATCGGAGACGATAGTTCGTTGTCTCCGACCCCGGCCTATAACCCCGACAAGCCCCGGTCGATGATCGGGGCTTTTTGTATCTCCCCCCAGCCCCCCAAAGGGGGGAGCGATCAGAAATTCCTCCCTGTGGGGGGGTAGGGGGGGGCACGCCCGGACTACCCCCCGCGCCACCGGCATCCCTGCGGCAGCAACGACCATGGACTCCCACCTTCGCGGGAGTGACGTGTTCACACCACCATCGTCTCCGTGTCCCCCCTCGCCGTGTCTCCCATCCCCGCGTCCCCGCGTCCTTCGTGCCCTTCGCTCCCTTCGCGCTTTGCGTCCTTCGCGTCCCTCCGCGCCTTCGTGGTCCAACCCCTCCCCGCGTTCGCGAGGATGACAGCGGGAGTGACGCGGCTAAATGGCCTTTTGCGCCGCGTCCCCGTGTCCCCGCATCCCCGTGTCCCTGCGTCCCCGTGTCCCTGCGTCCCCGCGTCCTTCGCGTCCCTCCGCGCCTTCGTGGTCCAACCCCTCCCCGCGTCCCCACTCACTCGTTGTAGTAAAGATCTACGTTCGAGGAGTCTATAAACACGTGCTCCATGTAAACCGCCGGCTGTATCGACTGCCCTTCCAGGATACGTTTTGCCAGTTCGATCAGCTTCTCCCCATAGCGATCCGGCATGAAGGCTGTCGATCCAATGATGGCTGAGTTTCGCTTGCGAATCTCGTTGCGGACGACCCGGTCAGCCCCCTGACCAACGATAGCCACGTCGGCTTCCCGACCCAACTTACGCGCTGCCTTCAGCGCACCGTAGGCGGCATCATCGTTGAAGGAAAACACGGCGATTCGTTGGCCTTCGGGAACCGACTGCAACGCCTCAGCGACGTGCATTTCGCTCACCTGGCTTGTATTGCCGCTGTCCAGATAGATCCGTTTCTCCTCAGGAATTGGGCCCATCACTTCCTGGTAACCGTCCACCTGACCTGTGATCCTCGATGCGGGCAATGCCCCTGCACGTTGTTCCTCCAGAATCACCAGCCGATCATACTGGCCCTGCCAATGCTCTCGGACCCATTTGCCCAGCTCGGCTCCCGCGATGTGTCCCGATCGATAGTTGTCTGCGCCAAAAAAGGTCGCCCCTACCATGGGGATATCCACGGCAATCACGGGGATCCCTGCCTGCAAGAATCTGTCCATGATCAAGCTGTTGATTTCGGCGTCAATCTGATACTCGATTGCCAGGTCGACCTGCTTTTCGATCAGGTAGTCGGCGACCTGTAGCGCCTGTTCGCCGCTGAGCTGATTATCGGCAAGGATTAGCTCCACCTGCTGTGCCTCTGCTGCTCGCTCCAGTCCACGCCGTACATCGATGGCAAAGGGGATTCCTGTTTCCGTTAGATTGGCAAAGCCGATACGGTAGGTTGGTTTGCGCCCATTGCTGCGGTAGTTGGTAACCGTACGCTCGTCGCAGACAGTCACCGATACGCCAGCCTGCTGCAACAGGTTGATGAAGGAGGGAGACACCTGGCTGTCCGTAACCACGTGAGAAAGCGAATCCACGTTCAGAAAAGGTGCAAAACCCACCTTGCCGAACTTGGTAGAATCGACCAGTGCCACCACCTGTGGCACTTTCTCTACCATTGCATGTTTTAGCTGCGCTTCCGCCACATCGCGTTCGGTCAGACCTTGCTCGAAATTAAAGCCGGTTCCGGAGACGAACGCTGTGCGCGCGTGAAGCCGTTCCAACATGTCAGTGCCCAGCAAGCCCGTTACGGAGTTATCGTTGGTCCCCATTATGCCGCCGACAACGATAACTGTGTGGTTTGTTGATTCGGACAGAAGGCGGGCCGTTTCCAGTCCGTTAGTTATTACCGTCAAACGCTGGCATGGCTGCAAACAGGGCACCATATGCAGAACCGTAGAACTGGCATCCATAATGATGGCGTCGCCATCCTCGATCATGTCAGCGGCCCAGCGTGCGATACTTCGCTTTGCCTCGGTGTTGACCGCGTTGCGGGCAATGCGGGTCTGGGCGATCAGCGGAGGTTGCTCAACCGGTGCGGCGCCACCTCTCACCCGCCTCAAGCGGTTCTCCGCCTCCAGAGCCGCCAGATCGTTGCGGATAGTGCCTTCGGATACGTCAAACTGTTTTGCCAGGCTAGTGACTTTGACGACGCCTTGCCCGGCGAGTAGCTGCAGAATGCGCTCGCGCCGCTCGAATGTGGTCATGTGTGGATTCATTTTTGTCCTCATGCCGGTGTCGCACGCGATTTCCAGGCGATTCCTCTGATTTTCCTTGACACAAGTTGTTGTTTATGATATCATAACGAGTAAGTTTCGTCAATCATCAACAATTTTCGACAACTTGTGCCTTACCTCACGTAACAGTCCTGTCAGCGTGCTTCTCGATAGAGGAGGTGATGCGTCAAAGCCTGACGACCCGACGATCCGCAGCCTCTTCGTTGCGCTG
This sequence comes from Chloroflexota bacterium, assembly GCA_034717495.1. Taxonomy (NCBI): domain Bacteria; kingdom Bacillati; phylum Chloroflexota; species Chloroflexota bacterium. The sequence continues at coordinate 11,621 of JAYELL010000046.1, forward strand.
CAAGTCTTCCCTTGTTTCCTTCGATCCGAGAAACAGGACATGCGCCCCGTCGATTCCCGAAGTCGTGCTAATCTTGGCACAGCGAAGCTCTCAGTCCCTTCCTGGAGGAAAAGAATGAACCCCACAACGTCGAAACAGTTACTGATCATCGTCGCCATCATTCTGGTGGCCGGCCTCGTCACAGCTTGCGCCGCCCCAGTCCCCATGCCTGCCGAACAGGTGACCGTAGTAGAGACGGTCATTGTAACGGAGGTGGTCGAGGTAGTGGCCGAAACCGAGTGTGAAACGGCAAAGGACAGCTATAAGATCGGCTTTGCCAACCTGACCGAGGACATCGTCTTCACGCAGCTCGTGCGCGAGAGCATCGAGCGCGAGGCCGAGAAGGCGGGTAACATCGAACTGGTCCTGGCGGACAATAAATTGGACGGCGCCACCGCGCTTGCCAACGCGGACAACTTCATCCTGCAAGGTGTGGATGGCGTGATCGAGTTCCAGACCGACGAGAAGTTCGGCAACGTGATGATGGATAAATTCCGCAAGGAAGGCATCCCGGTGATCGCCATCGACATCCCCATGCCGGGAGCGACCTTCTTCGGTGCCGACAATTACGGCGCGGGGTTTATGGCAGGCGAGGCCGCTGCCAACTGGGCAAAAGAGAACTGGGAAGGCCAGGTCGATGCCCTCCTAGTGCTTGAACTGCCCCAGTCGGGCCCGATTCCAGAAGCCCGTATGCAGGGCCAGGTGGAAGGCCTTCTGGAAAATCTAGACGTTGAGGTACCGGAAGAGATGATCTTCTACCTCGACAGCAAGAACACCCAGGATGAAGCCTTCCGGGTCGTCGGCGATACCCTGCCCAAGATTCCTGATGCCAGGCACGTAGTCGCTGTCAACATCAACGAGGGCACGGCGTTAGGCACGATTGCCGCCTTTGAGGCAGCGGGCCGCAGTGAGGATATCATCGTCGTGGCCCAGGGTGCAGATCCCTCCGGCCAGGATGAAATGGTCAAAGAAGGCAGTCGCCATATCGGCTCCACCGGCTACTTCGCGGAGCGCTACGGTGAATACCTCATTCCAGCAATCATCGACACGCTGGAATGCAAGTCGCTGCCGCCAGCTATCTACGTGGATCACGTCTTCATCAACGCTGATAACCTGTGCGAATACTACCCCGAGCACAGTGCCTGCAACTAACGACACTTTCGAGAGGCGGAGGATAGCGTTGCCGTGTTCCGCCTCTCGTCCACTGTATCGAGCTCACGGGTATCGATTCAGGAGCACGATCCATGACTACGCCAACTGCCTCGCCGGGGAGATCGCAGCCTGACCTGATGGAACGCCTCCGGGCAAGGGGCTTGAGGGTCAACAATTTCGTCAGCCTGGTGGTGATCTTCCTTATCATCTGTGCCGTCTTGTCCATCCTCTCACCCTATTTTCTGACCCTCGAGAATTTCAAGAACATCGGGCGCACCATGCCGGTCGTTGGCATCATCGCCATCGGAGAGACCCTCGTCCTTATCGCCGGTGGGGTCGATCTATCGGTGGGATCGGTGGCAGCCCTGTCCGGCGTTGTAACCGGGCTGTTGTGGGAAGTAGTTGGCTTGCCCATCGGCATCGCAGCTGCAGCGGGGCTGGCCAGTGGCGCGTTCATCGGGCTTATCAACGGCTTGTTGGTCACACGGCTACGCATCAACGCCCTGATCAGCACGCTGGCAACCTTCTCCATTGTGCGCGGCCTGGCCTTCGTTTTGACCAATGCCCAGATGAACCAGCTCACAGACCCGGGATTTCTTTTCCTGGGGCGTGGCGAGGTGGGGATCATTCCGGTGCCGTTTATCCTGATGTTGATTCTGTATGCCATTTTCATTTTCATCCTTCGGCGCACACCCTTTGGCAGAGATCTGTACGCCATCGGCGGTAACCCGATGGCTGCCCGCCTGGTCGGCATATCAACCAGACGTAACGTCCTTGTCGTTTTCGTGATCAGCGGCCTGCTGGCCGGCGTTGGTGGTCTGGTGCAGGCGTCGCAGCTGGCAGCCGGCGCGCCCCAGGCCGCCGTTGGTCTGGAGTTCACCGTGATTGCCGCCGTTGTGCTGGGAGGGACCAGCTTATCAGGTGGCAAGGGAACGCTTGTTGGCTCCTTCCTGGGCGTGATCATTCTGCGCACCCTGGACAACGGTCTGATCTTGACCGGCGTATCCGCTTACTTTCAACAAGTCGCCCGTGGAGCGGTTCTGATCCTGGCGGTCGGGCTGGATCAACTACGCACAAAATGGTCGGCCAGGCGATAAGGTATGACAAAGGATTATGACAGAGAGCACTGATAGTCGTCCAACTCTGGAGATGATCGATATCTCCAAAAGCTTTTTCGGCGTGAAAGTCCTGGACGAGGTGTCAATTGACCTCTTTCCAGGTGAGGTGCTGGCCCTGGTGGGCGAAAATGGCGCGGGCAAATCGACGTTGATCAAGATCCTGAACGGCGACTACCGCAAGGATGGCGGCGCCATCGTCATCGACGGCCAACTGGTGGAGATCGAACACCCACGCGATGCCGAAGCGTTGGGCATTCACATGATCTACCAGGAATTGCATCACTGTCACGAGCTGTCGGTCACCGAGAATCTTTTACTCGGTCATCTCCCGCGAGGCAACGGGCCCGTCGGCAAGTACATTGTCGACTGGAAGAGGGCGCGCGCGATCGCAACAGAGCAGATCGAGATGTTGGGCCTCGAGATCGATCCCCTGGCCTTGATGGGCGAGTTATCGGTGGTGGAACGCGAGATCGTGGAGATCGTCAAGGCGGTGTCCTCCAACGCCCGAATCCTAGTCATGGACGAGCCCACGGCAGCACTGACACCCCACGAGGTTGATCTCCTCTTTGAGATCGTAGCGACTCTGCGCAAGCAAGGGGTCGGCATCATCTACATCTCTCACCGTCTGGATGAGATCTTTCAAATCGCCCAACGCGTGACCGTATTGCGTGATGGTTACAAGGTTGGCACTGAACGGGTGGTCGATGTGACGAAGCATGATATCGTCCGCATGATGGTGGGTCATGAGGTCGAGGAGCGACAGCCTGACGATCTACAGGTTCAGGAAGATGGCCGTCCCCCGATCCTGGAGGTCTCCCATCTGACCAGAACAGGCGCCTTCGAGGATGTCAGTCTGGAGGTTCACGCCGGTGAGATCGTGGGCATTTTCGGCCTGCTGGGCGCCGGACACTCAGAGCTGACCCGCACACTCTTCGGCGCAGAACGGGCCGACAGCGGGGAAATCCAGGTCGAGGGCAAGCCGCTTGTCATTCACTCGCCCACCGACGCGCGGCGGGTTGGCATCGGGCTGGTACCAATCGATCGCAAACAGCAGGGGCTTGTGTTGAGCCAAAACGTCCGTGAGAATCTCACCCTCTCCAACTGGCCGGCGATCTCCCGCTTCGGCTTTTTTCAGCGCGGATCAGAGCGGCAGCACGCCCAAACCTGGATCGACCGTCTGGGCATCCGCGTGGCCGGCGGTATGGAGGTCGAAACCCAGTTCATGAGCGGTGGCAACCAGCAAAAGGTTGTGCTGGGCCGCTGGCTCGAGGCCAACGTTAAGATACTGCTCATGAACGAACCAACCTGGGGCGTCGACGTTGGCGCGCGTTCGGACATCTACGACCAACTGGAGGGTCTGGCCGAACAGGGACTTGGTATTCTGATGGTTTCCTCGGACATGCAAGAGGTCTTGTCGGTCAGTCACCGCATTATCACTATGTTTCAGGGCAAGGTCACCGGCGAGTTCGCTGCCAGCGCGGTTACCCAGGAAGAACTCTTGAACGCAGCGGCCGGAGGTGAAGCGTGAGCGATCCCGCGGCACTCGCAACAACACCTGAACAACAATCTCTACAGGACAGGCTCAAAGCATCGGCTTTGCAGGAAGGCGCCGGGTTGGTGGTGATGTTACTCATCATCCTCGTGGTCATGTCCCTGTTGTCCCCCTATTTCCTGACGGCGAGAAATTTCTCGAACCTGCTGTTATACAGCTCCGCCATGGGCATCATTGCCATGTTCACCACCATGCTCATGGTGGGCGGTGGGCTGGATCTCTCGGTCGGCTCGACCGCGGCCCTGGTCGGCGTGGTCATATCTCAAAATCACAATTCCCTGGGCGTATGGGGAGCGGTGGCGTTGGGCCTGGTTGTGGCGATCGTCGTCGGCCTGATCAATGGTTTTCTGGTTACGCGCGTCGGCATCAACGCGCTCATCACGACGCTCGGCATGTTCTCCGTGGTACGCGGCCTTGCGTTCGTGTTTTCAGGCGGGCTCACCGAACTCATGCTCGATGAAACGTTTGGCGAATTGGGCAGGGGTGAGGTGGCTGGCATTCCCATGCCGGTAATTGTCTTCGCGGTGGCCACCATTGGCTGTGCCATCGTCATGCGTACCACACAATATGGTCGGGCAATGTACTCGATAGGCGGCAACGAAACGGCCAGCTTCCTTGCCGGTTTGCGTACGAAGCGCTATCAGATGATAGCGTTCGTGCTTTCGGCTCTCAGCGCCGGAGTCGCCGGCATTCTGCTGACCTCACAACAGGGCGCGGGCGCGCCACAGGCGGCCACCGGTCTGGAGATCAGCGTGATCGCAGCGGTGATTCTGGGTGGCACCAGTCTGGCCGGCGGCAAGGGCACCATTCTCGGCACGCTCATCGGCGTGTTGATCCTGGGCACGCTGACCAACGGCATGATCCTGTTGGGCGTTTCGGCCTATTATCAGCAGATCGCCCAGGGCCTGGTGCTGCTACTGGCCGTGGGCATGGACCAACTACGCACGCGCTCTGAGGCCTGATATGGATCCAGAAAACGCCCTGACGGCAGATGCCAAATCCCAGATCGACTTCAACCTGCACATGGTCCCGGCAGCCCTGGGGTTGGACGTACCGGATGTCGCCACCGCTGCTATCCTCAACGTCAGTGAGGTTGCCCTGGTCGGCTACATCGCCGAAATCGAAACGACGGTCCGGCATACAGCGCAGCGTCTGCTGGAAAAGCATGGCCTGGCGACAGCTCTCGAAAAATGGCCAGTCCCTATGGGTGGCACGATACTGGCGGTCGGCGACTCCATCACCACTTATCGCTTCGGTTATGCCCGCATCCTGGCGGCAACGCTCGCCGTACACCGTGTCGATGATGCGATTCGCTTCGCCAACGTTGGCCAGTCAGGTTACACGTCGACTCACGGGCTTGAGACCACGTTTACACAGAATCTGGACATGAATCCGGACTGGGTCTTTATCAAGTTCGGCGTAAACGATTGCAAGCGCTTTGGCGGCCGCGCTGCCCGCACCCTGGTTTCTCTCGACGAATATCGGGCCAACATGGCCGGAATTGTGGATGCTTATCAGCGTTTCACCGACGCCCGGATCATCTTGCTTACCCCCACGCCTGTAGTGGAACAGCTCGCCAACTCGCTTCCCGATTTCGTGGCCATGCGCATGACCTGGGACAATACCGATCTGGCCGCTTGCGCGGAGTTCGTGCGTGATCTGGCACGGTTGCGCAACCAGCTCGTTGTCGATCTTTTTGCCATCTTCGGTCCCGATCCCGACCCAGACTACTTCTTGCCGGATGGTTTGCACCCGAACCGTGCGGGACACGAGATCATCGCAGAACGAGTGCTCGAAACCGTGCGCGACATCTGAGAAACAGCATCAAGCCCAAAGAATCTCGTTTTCCGTACAAACCTTGACACGCCATCACAGGTACTTCGGCTTCGTCCCTCGACAAGTTCGGGGCACCGCTCAGCACAGGACCTTTGCCACGAACCTGACGGCGAACGAAAACAAATCCGGAACCAGAATAAGTGCAATTGATGGCAGGTCTTTTTTCGCTGGGCAAGTAGACGAGCGTTTAGGCACTGACAAAGAAGCGGAGGCTACAATGAATTCGCGTGAACGTTTTCTGGAAGTCATGCACTTCAACACCGACGTACGGTCGATGAAGTGGGAGTTTGGTTTCTGGGGCGAGAACATCAGCCAATGGTATGAAGAGGGCCTGCCCAGGAAATTCGGCACTAACATACCCACCAGCCTGACCACGGTGGGTGCTTCCCTTTATACAACCGCGTGGACTCACGAGTGGGCAAAGAACCGGACCTACCTGGAGAAGTTCCACCATGAAAGGGAGCGTCCGGTGCCGCTTCCGCCTGGTATTGCCGTCTGGGGAGGTGCACTGTATTGGCCAAGTCAGGGATTCCCCCTGGCGCTCGATGTTATGGACTATTTCGATTTCGACAAGAGTACGGCCCTTGTACCTGTTGAGCAGCTTTTTTGTCCGTTCTTTCAGCCACAGATATTGGATGAGGATGATAAGTATCTGGTCTACGTCGATATCGATGGCGTCGAGCGCCAGTTTCAGAAGGAAGAGGGTGTCATCCCCAGCTCTCGTAAGTGGCCCATTCGGGACTGGGCGAGCTGGCAGCAAATCAAGGAGCAGCGCCTTCGATTGGACTCTATCCATGAGCGCTTCCCAGACAATTGGGATTGGTGGATCGAGGAATACAAGGGTCGAGACTATCCTCTCTCGGTGGGTGGCTACCCCAACGGCTATTTCGGAACATTGGTTCACCTGATCGGTTACGAGAACGTTTTCTATTTGTACTACGACCAACCTGACTTGCTCAAGGATATCAATCAGCACCTGACTGATCTGTGGATCGCCATCTGGGAGGAGATTCTGGCCAATGTGGAGATCGACTGTTGTCACATTTGGGAGGATATGTCCTCTACCATGGGCACGATGATCTCTCCTGGCCACTTTGAGGAATTCATGGCGCCCTACTATCGCCAGGTCACCGATTTTCTGAAGGGCAAGGGCGTTGATATCATCCTGGTGGACACGGACGGAAATATCGAGCTGTTGATACCGCAGTTCCTGGAGGTAGGTGTCACCGGCATGTATCCTATGGAAACCTCAGCTGGCATGGATGTTGTCAAGCTTCGCCAGCAATACCCCCGCTTCCAGATGATGGGTGGCGTGCCCAAGTACGACATGGCGCTGGGACCGGAGCGTATCGAAGAATTTCTCCAGCCTGTAAACGAGTTGCTCAAGTATGGCGGCTATGTCCCCCATGGCGATCATCTCATCTCGCCCGGGGTTTCCTGGGAGCAATTCAAGCACTACCGCAATCGCCTCAACCAGATCATCGACGCCAACGGCAGCGAATAAATGACCTTCTCCCGGTAGCAGGAGGCGCAGGCCCCGCTGGGTTCATGAACCGTTGGTGCAGAGAGAACCCCACCTATCACTGAGCCATGGAAGTCGGCCGCCAGGTTGGCCGAATCAAGAACCAGGCGCGGCTTCTGGACATCGACCTGGCCGTAATCGGTTAGCTTTCTCTCTCTGGCAGGAACCCGGCGCTCCTGAATCGCCCGCGTCCCCGCGTCCCCGTGTCCTTCGCTCCCTTCGCGCTTCGTGTTCTTCGCGTCCCTCCGCGCCTTCGTGGTCCAACCCCTCCCCGCGTCCTTCGTGTCCTTCGCTCCCTTCGCGCTTCGTGTTCTTCGAGAGCCTTCGCGCCTTCGTGGTCCAACCCCTCCCCGCGTTCGCAAGGATGACAGCGGGAGTGACGCGGCTAAATGGCCTTCTGCGCCGCGTCCCCGCGTCCTTCGTGCCCTTCGCTCCCTTCGCGCTTTGCGTCCTTCGCGTCACTCCGCGCCTTCGTGGTCCAACCCCTCCCCGCGTTCGCAAGGATGACAGCGGGAGTGACGCGGCTAAATGGCCTTTTGCGCCGCGTCCCCGTGTCCTTCGCTCCCTTCGCGCTTCGTGTTCTTCGAGAGCCTTCGCGCCTTCGTGGTCCAACCCCTCCCCGCGTCCCCGCGTCCTTCGTGTCCTTCGCTCCCTTCGCGCTTCGTGTTCTTCGAGAGCCTTCGCGCCTTCGTGGTCCAATCCCTCCCCGCGTCCCCGTCTTGACATAGAACAGTTGTTCTGATATAATCATTTTAGAACATTTGTTCAGTTCCCTTGCAGGGATACGTAGATTGGTTGTCGCACGAAAAGGAGAATCAGATGTTGCCAACCCTAACGGAACTTGAAATGGAAGTCATCGATTTCCTGGAGATGCAGCTGCGGAAAGACCCCATCGCCCCCAGCATCGACGAAATCTGCCAGGCCGTTCGCCTGACCCGCGGCTATCGCATTAACAAGCTTTTGAACTCACTGCGGGAAAAGGGTTACATCGACCGGCGCCCAGGACGGGCCCGCTCGCTTCGCCTGTTGCTTAGTAGTGATGGCCAGCCCTTCCAGGCCGGCAGCAGACTGGTCCAGGTGCCGGTCCTTGGCCTGATCGCCGCGGGTTCCCCCATCGATCCACAGGATGGTTTCGACGACTTCATCGAAATCACCTCCGGGCTGATCGGAGATCCCAGCGAGACCTTTGCCCTTCGGGTCAAGGGAGATTCCATGATCGAGGACTCGGTCCTCGACGGCGATCTCGTGATCCTGCAGCATCAGACCACGGCCAGTAACGGTGATATGGTCGCCGCCTGGCTGCTCGACTCCGGCGAAACTACACTGAAACGCTACTACCGGGAGGGCAGACAGATCAGGTTGAAGCCGGCCAATGCCGGATATGCTGACCGGGTCGAGGATGAAAGCAATGTTCAGGTGCAGGGCAAGGTTGTGGCGGTCGTTCGTCAACTGATGTGAAGCGCGCCAGTATCCTCCTGGCGTTGCAATCAATCAACCAGTTCCAGACCTCCTTCTTGCCTCATAGGATCCCTATAACGTGCGTCATCGCTGCCGCTATGCAGGAGGCAGGTCATGCGAAGAAGACTGGAAATGCAAGCAGATCGGATCGAAGCGGTCCTCGCTTCCCACAAGGTTCCAGGTCGCGTCTGGGGCGGCACCATCACACCGCGCTTCATTCGCTTTCAACTCACCACCTCCCTCGGTACCCGCGTCAACAAGGTCTCTCAACTCTCTGAAGAGTTCGCCCTCTCCCTCGGCGTCTCCTCCGCTCGCATCTACCGGCAAAACGGCGCCATCCAGGTCGAGGTCCCTCGCAGCAAACCTCAGTCCGTTCGCCTTCTGCCTCTCTGCCAACGCCTGTCCAACGTCCCTCCCCTGGCCGCTCTGCTTGGCCTCGATCACGACGGCACTCCCCTGCTCCTTCGCCTGCCCAGCCCCGATGTCGTTCACGTCCTCATCTCTGGCACCACCGGCAGCGGCAAGACCGCCCTGCTTCGCTCCATCCTGCTCTCCCTCGCCATGTTCAATCGCCAGGGTGCCCTGCAACTCCTGCTCATCGATCCCAAGAGCCGTGGCTTCAGCCCCCTCGCTCAACTCCCTCACATCCTCGGCCGCCTCGTCTCCACTCCCCAGGAAGGTGTCCAGGCTCTCTCCTGGCTCATCCAGGAAATGGAGCGCCGTGACCGCGATCATATCTGCTCTCCCTCCATCGTCGTCGCCATCGACGAACTCGCCGACCTGCTCACCACCGGTGGCAAAGAGGTCGAAACCGCCCTGCTTCGCCTCGCCCAAAGAGGCCGGGAGGCTGGCATCCATCTCCTCTGTGCCACCCAGAAACCGGCCGCCTCCATCCTCTCCAGCCTCATCAAGGCCAACTTCCCCGTCCGTCTCGTCGGCTCCGTCTCCAGCCCCGAGGATGCCAAGGTTGCTTCTGGTATCGCCGCCACTGGCGCCGAAAAACTGCTCGGCCGCGGCGACTTCCTGCTGATCAACAAGGGCCAGATCGTCCGCTTCCAGGCCGCTTACGCCCCTGAGGTCGACATCCGCCAGATCGTCAACCGCCTCCACCTTGCCAGCGACTCACGCCATCGCTGGTCCCAATCCGTGCCTCTCCTGGCACCTGTCGCCCAGCCTGTACCCGGGAGCACCTCATGAAATGGATCCTCGCTCTCACCACCGTCGCCGCTGCCGTCACCCTGGCACTCATCATCGGCCAGCGCATGAGCACCGATGCCATGGCCATCGCCTTCGGCGTTGTCTTCGGCGTCGCAGCCAGCATCCCAACCAGCCTGATTGTCGTCCTTGCCACCCGCAGTCGCCCCCGCGACACATACCGCCCGCCCGAGCACCCACCTCAGCCCGGCCAACCCCAGGTCGTCATCATGCCCGGACCTGTCGGCCAGCGCAATCCCTGGCTCAACAGCGGCCTGCCGCAGCAACAGCTCCCTCAGCCTCCCGCCGACTTCTACAAGACCCAACCCGATCGACGCTTCAAGGTCGTCGGCGAGGATGAACACTGGCTGGATGCCGAGGATTAGTGCTCATTTGTCATTCGAGTTATTCCTTTTCTGCGGAACCCGATCAGGCCCCGATCTCGCGCAGCGCAAGCCGTTTCATGTAGGAAAGAATCGCGCTGATGCCGTTCAACCGTTGGTAACTCAACACATCCGGCAGGCCCATCTCGCGATAGAAGTCGCCTGGGATCGCCAGGATTTCCTGTGGCGTGGTGCCAGACAGCCCTTCAGCCATCAAGGATGCAAAACCTCGTACGGTCGGCGACTCCGGCGGCACGTCGAAGTAGAAGATCATGCGACCATCGTTGGCCTCGGCGTGGATGAATACCGGGGTCATGCATTCGTGAACCTGTTCCATGCCGTCACGCTGCTCAGCAAGCCAGTCGGGAAGCAATGGCATGCGATCTGAGAAATCGAGCAACAGCTCCAGCTTTTCACGCCCTTCCGCCCACTTGAAATCTTCCACGATATCCTGCAACTGCCGGGGCAAACTGTCAGTATTCTCGGCCATCATCCGTTCCTCTCAAATAGGGCATCGGTTCATTGTAGATGCCCTGCAAATCCCCGTCAAATAATCCAAAATTCCCTGTCTGGCGACCGGGGATAGATCTGTCCGGAGTAATGGCATCCAGAACAGGTCGTGGGATTCGCCGGCAGTTGCCCTCCATGCTGCAATGTCAGAGCGCTGATAACAGCATTCCCAGGGAAAAGAGAACGCAAAAGACAAGGCTCAGCCGGGCAGTGCCGGCCAGAGCCTTGTTCAATGCCGGCCCATCGGTCGTGGACACAACGGTTTGCCTCAAACGGGCAGCCATGGGCAGGGAGAGCCAGGGCAACAGGAGCAGCGAGGCCATCAAGGCCGGCCTTCCGTGAAGGAGATCGACGATTGACAACAGGACTGGCACCAGGTAGGCAACTGCCAACAACAGGGTGTATTCCCCGTGAGTACCCTCCACGCCCAGCCGCACTGCCAGGGTTCGTTTGCCTACCCGGGCGTCGGTCTGCATGTCCCGCAGATTGTTTACGACCAGGATGGCTGTGATCAGTGCGCCGGGCGGGATAGCGGCGGCGACTACCACCGGCGTGACCGTCAGCGCCTGCACGTAATAGGTGCCAATCACCGCGGCCAGGCCAAAAAAGGTAAAAACAAACAGATCTCCCAGGCCATGGGATGCCAGGGGAAAGGGCCCGGCACTGTATGCCACCGATGAGATGATACCGGCCACGCCCACCACCAGAATGGGCCAGCCACCGATGGCAATCAGGTACAGCCCGATGAGAGCGGTGATAAGCAGCACCAGGATCAGGCCAAGTCGAAGTTCACTGAGAGGAATGAGGCCGCTCGATGCAACCCGGGTCGGCCCCTTGCGGTCAGCCTGATCGAGTCCGCGAACGAAATCGAAGTAATCGTTGGCCAGGTTGCTGGCAATTTGCAACAGGATCGCGGCGGTCAAGGAGGCCAGCACTGGCAGCAGCTGAAAGAGATCATCAGCGACAGCCAGGGCAGCGCCCACCAATACCGGCCCAACCGCAGCCGGCAGGGTCTTGGGCCGAATGGCCAGTTGCCACGCCTGAGCGCCTGAAATTTCTTCCTGATGATTCATTTTCGGTTTCGCCGGATGGCATTTCGGTTCGGCGTCCTCAGTCCCATTCGCCGCCCGGATTAAGGGGCGCTTCTTCCCAGGCTTGCAGGAAGGCCATCGCCTGGTCGGAGGTAAGCAAGTAGGCAAAGCGAGCAACCTGCCGTCCCATATCCTGTACACGCTGCTCCAATTGGGGATCCTTTAGATTCCCGTCATTGTCGAACTGCTTCCACCCTTGCGCGATCGACACTTGCTGGGGCAGTACCCAGGCGCGCAATGATCGTCCCACGGCCCGAAGACTATTGAGGGAATTGGTAGCGCCCATGCTGCCCCCTGCGACACCCAGGAGACCGATCATTTTTCCTTCGAATTCATCGAAACCCATCAGGTCCAACGCATTTTTCAGAACACCGCTGAAGCCTGCGTGATATTCGGGCGTTCCGAGCAGGACACCATGAGCCCCTTTGATTTCCCGCTTGAGGCGCAACACGTCGGGAGCTTGCCTGGCATCTTCGCCATCACAGAAGGGCAACTGGTAGCTGCGCAGGTCAATCAACTCAGTTTCTGCGCCAAGCTCTCGAGCTCCAGCCAGCGCTATCTCCAGGGCGCTTCGCGTATAGCTGGCGGGACGCAGGCTACCACAGATGGCAGCAACGCGGATAGAATTCTTGCTTATGTCACTCATCGCAGGTTCTCCGGGTGCCTCCCCATCAGTTGCCGCGCCAGGCAGCCAGCGCCAGAAGAATCCATCCGGTGATGAAGGCGGCGCCGCCGATGGGTGCCACGGCGCCCAGCCAGCTGGTTCCCGTAAAGGCAAGCAGGTACAGGCTGCCCGAAAAAAAGAGGATTCCAGCCACGAATAGCCATCCGGCTGCCGCCGGAAGTCTCGATTGTGCCCAGCGCGTCAGGGCGATGGCGACGAGCAATAGCGCCAGCGAATGATACATCTGATAGCGGACCCCCGTTTCGAAAGTTGAAAGCAGGTCTTCGCTTAGCCGGCCCTGCAGGCCATGAGCGCCAAAAGCTCCCAACGCTACTGCAAGCCCGCCCATCAGGCTGCCAATGATGAAAAAAAGGCGATCCATGGTTATCTCCGGTGAGGTTTCCGACATCAGCGAGATCCGGCCCGATCAGTCCTGGGTCGCGATAAAAAGACCGGTGGATTTTTGGATATGGATCGCGCCCTGGTTAGCCATTTCTTCGACCAGCAGTTGCCGCAATGCGTCTTGATCATTCTCGTCAGCCAGACCCCAAAGCCGACTTGACTGCACATACGCCATCAGGGCTTCGATCTCGGTCACAACCAGGCCATCCCGGTACTGGGAAAGGGAAATCGTATCGAACCAGGGCATGAGCTGCTCGGTACCATTTTCCAGACCAAACTGGTCGAAGGCGCCCATGGTCACGGCTTCCTCGGGCACCAACCGGAGTACGTACTGGCGCAGCTCCTGCATGTGTGAGCGTCCGTTGGTGGCCGCGTAGAGTTGCCCTTCCGGCTTCAGGACCCGCTGAATCTCGCGAAGGGCCTGCCGGCGATCAGGCACATGGTAGAGCATGTGGTTGGCCACCACACCGTCGAAGCTGTTGTCGCCAAAGGGAATCGACTGGGCCTCGATCAATTCAAACTGAAAATGTCCCAGGGTTGGCGATGCGTTGGCTCCATCGCTACCAAAGCCCAGATTGTCCTTCGCTTTTTCGAGCATCCCCGGGGACATATCCGAGAGTGTGAGTTGCCATCTTGCTGGAATCCGGTCCAGGTTTTGGCGCCACAGGTCGGCAGGGCCGCATCCAAGCTCAAGTACACGGGCGTCAGCAGGGAAATCGAAGTGGTCAAACACCCAGCGATGCCAGCTTCCCTTGTTGGTGCTATACAGCTGGTGTAACCGAATACGGGTATTGAGATTTGAATCGTCTTTATACTGCTCTTTCAGCAGATAATCCTGTTCGGAAATCTTTGTCATACCAACTTCTTTCTCACCACGAGTCATGCCCTCTGCAATCAACCATTGACGATTCACCAATTGGCAATTGACAATGGATCACCATCCTCCGGCAACCGGACCAATACCTGCTGGACCGCCAGTCCCATTACTGATTCCACCTCGAACGTCACGCCGTCCTGCACGACGATATCACCTGCTTCTGCCACCCGACCCAACAGGGACATGACCAGCCCGCCGACGGTGTCGGCACCGGGATGGGCAACATTTAGCCCCGCAAGCTGGTTCAATTCGTCGACAAGAAGATCCCCGCGTGCCCGCAACAGGCCTGGCTCGACCTGCTCCAGCGGCGCTATTTCCAGGTCGAATTCATCCAATATCTCGCCAACCACCTCTTCGATCACATCTTCCAGGGTTACCAGGCCGGCGGTGCCACCATATTCGTCCACGACGATGGCAAGCTGGTTGCGTTCCCGACGAAAGCGGGCCAGCATGTCGTCCAGCGGCAAGGACTCTGGCACATAGATCACCGGTCGAAGCAGCTGGAGCAGGTCGAACTCCTCTCCCTCAACATGATTCACTTCCCGACGGGCCAGGGTTTTGATATGCACAATGCCAATGACATCGTCGAGATCCTGTTCGTAGACGGGGAAGCGAGAGTGGCGCGCCTCACAGACGAAACGCATTACCCCAGCTTCACTGTCTGATGCAGGGATACCCATAATATGGTTGCGAGGGGTCATTACCTGCCCGACGGTCCGCTCCCGCAGGTCGAATATGTTCTCGATAAAGAGCAAATCGTCGGCATCCATCAGTCCGCCTTCTGCGCTCTCCTCGGCGATGAATTCCAATTCTTCGGCAGACAAAAGGCGGGCATCTTCACTGGCTGGGGGGATGCCCATCAGGCGCACAATAGCATTGCCGATGGCATTGAGGAAGGAAACGAGTGGCGAGAAGATGCGGCGAATGAACCGCATCGGCCCATTCAGACGCAGAACGGTTGCTTCAGCGTATTGAATTGCCAGCGATTTGGGCACCATCTCACCCAGGACAACATGCAGGTATGTCATGAGGCCAATGGCAACTATGCTGGCTATGGTGTGAGCCAGTGGCTCTGCCAGATTTTCAAACCGGCTGAGAGGTTCCAGCAGCCACCCGGCCAGCACATGCTCACCATACATGCCCAACCCGAGGCTGGCAATCGTGATTCCGATCTGGGCCGTCGCCAGGTAGCGGTTTTGTTCGTCAGGATCGATCAGAATCCTCAGTACGTCACGGGCGGCCTTGGATCCCTTCTCAGCCGCCTGGGCGATGCGGGTACGGGGTACGGCAATAATGGCAAATTCAGCCGCAACGAAGAAGGCATTTAACAGTATCAGAAAGGCGATGACAAGGATCGGAATCAGGTATTCTGTCATGCGGCGGCCTCCCGCAATCGCTCAACCTGATCGGGCGTTGCCGGCATACTGACGGCCGCCACCGCCTTGCCCTCCACCCGTTCCACCCGCAGGGGCAGATCACCGAACTGCACCCTGTCGCCTACCTCGGGAACATGCCCCAGCTCGCGTAAAACCAGGCCGCCAATGGTATCGGCCTGTTGGCTGGGCAGGCCAAGATCGAGAATGGCGTTCAGCTCATCTACCTGCCAATCCCAGCGAATCATTACCCTATTGCCGGGTAATCCCCTGAAAAGTGGTACCTCCTGATCGAACTCGTCCTGCACCTCACCAAATATCTCCTCGATGAGGTCTTCCAACGTCACGAGTCCCGCCGTGCCGCCATACTCATCCAATACGACGGCGACATGGTAGCGACGCTGCTTCAACATAGCGAAGGCATCGTCTGCCGGCATGGTTTCAGGTACAAACACAGGGGAGCTCATGACCTGGCTGACATCGCCGTGGCCCTCATGTTGTCGCAGGCAGAGCAGATCCTTCAAGTGAACAATTCCCACGATGTCGTCAATGGAGTCGCTGAAAAGGGGCAGGCGGGAAAAGGGAGAATTGGCAAGGTGCTCAAACATCTCCTCGCAAGGTGTATCGACAGGTGTGGCCAGCACCCGGGTCCGGGGAACCATGACCTGTCGCACCGTTGAGCGGCGCATCCAGAGGGTATTCTCGATCAAACGCCGCTCCTGGCTGTCGAGCAGTCCCCCCCGGCTGCTTTCTTCGACCAGCATGGCGATCTCTTCCAGCGAATGGATATGGGCGTGTTCGCTGATCGGGTCAACGCCCATGAGTCGCAGGATCAGTTGACCACTACCGTTGAAAAGCCAGATCAACGGTCGAAATATCACCATGGACCAGCGCATGGGCACCGCAGTCAGCATGGCCAGTCGCTCGGGGTACTGAACACCGATGTTTTTGGGCACCAGCTCGCCGACAATCACCTGGACGCCGGTCAAGACAAGAAGCACTACGGTGGCGGACATGGAAAGCGCCGCGGCTGGCGCCAGGCCACCCAAACGCACTAACCAGGGGGCTACGGTCTGGCTGAGGCTCGACTGTGCATAAAAACCCAACATCAGGCTGGAAGCGGTGATGCCCAACTGGCAGGCAGCAATATAGGTATCCAACGCCCGTGGGTCCTCGACGATTGGCAGCACCATGTTTGCCAATCGATTGCCCTCCTCCGCCAGTTGGGCCAGTCGTGAACGTCTGGCACTGAGCGTGGCAAACTCAGCCGCTACATAAAATGCATTGACCAGAAGCAATAATGTGATTATGAGGAATACGACGATCACGTCGAGCTCCACTCGGAGAGGCATTCATGGTAGTGGAATTGGCGCTTCAACTCAACCACCCTTGCACGCTGGGACGGCGTTTGCGGCCAATCACCCCTGATCTGCCGGGATATGGGGTGGTGCAAGCAACATGCAATTCATCTGGCCTAGTATAAGCTGGATAGGCACAGGCTGCAAGTTACTTGCTCGATTGGATATTTTCGAAAATGGGGTTGACCTGCGTCCATTAGTGTGATAGAATTTAGCTTCATCTGACTGAATGAAAGGAGGCACACCTGTGACACATATTCGCCGTTTCCAGCCGGCTTGGACAATCGAACCTGGCGCCGGTTCCCTCGCGCGTCACTGGCGTGAGCCTTCGCAATGCTAGACTCCTCCGACAGGAGTTTCGTCGGAATTCCGACGGCGATGGCTGCACCTCCAGCCCATCGCCGTTTTTTTTATGAAAGGCTGGCGTGGCCAGATTTCACGACCGGGCCTGAAAATTTCCCGGCTATTTGGCACTGGCAGCAGTCGTCGAACGCTGTCAGCTGCCAGTGATCTCTCACCACAGCCCGAGGCAGGAAAGGAGGTCAAACTGATGGACCGACTCGGTATCTACCGGCGTCTCCTCAGCTACCTGAAACCCTATTGGCCTCAGGTGATCCTGGCATACACCTCCATGTTGTTTGCCACACTGTTGAATTTGATCATTCCGCTGGTGATCAAAGCCGCTATCGACCAAGGATTGGCGGCCGGCAACGCGCGGGCGCTCTTTACTGCGGCAGCCGTCATCCTGGTGATCGCCGTTGTACGAGCTCTGGCCGCTTATGGGCAGGTCTATTACGGCGAATGGTTAACCTACCGCGTGGCCTACGATCTGCGAAATCAGTTCTATGACGCTGTGCAGCATTTGCCCTTTGCCTTTCACGACAAGGCCCACACCGGCGATCTGATGAGCCGTGCTACCGGCGACATTTCGGAAACTGAGCGCTTCACTGGCCGGGGCATGATGGAACTCACGGGCACGGTGCTGCTTCTGGCTGGCGTTGTCATTGCCATGTTGATCGAGGCGCCGCGCCTGGCGCTGCTGGCATTGATCCCTTTCCCGATTTTGATCGTTTCAACCATCCGTTTCGGCGCGGTAGTTCGGCCCATGTTCAAGGAAATCCAGAAGCAGCTTGGTGTGCTGTCGACCGCCATGCAGGAAAGCATGACAGGCATTCGCGTCGTCAAGGCATTCGCGCAGGAACCCTATGAGTTCGAGAAATTCGGCCAGGAAAACGAAAGCTGGTTCCAGAAACGCTATAGCGTCATCAAGGTCTGGGCCAACAACTGGCCCTTCTTCACCTTCTTGATCGCCCTGAGCATCATCATTCTGCTCTGGTTCGGCGGGCCGCTGGCCCTGAACGGCACGATAACCGTCGGAACCCTCTTTGCCATGATTTCCTACGCGTTGATGCTTAACGGGCCTGCCCAGCGTCTGGGTTTTCTGACCAATCTGGCGGCGACTGCCGGTGCAGCCGCCAGCCGTGTATTCGAAATCATGGACACGACCAGCGAGATCGCGGAGAAACCGGAGGCCGTGCCCCTTACTCATGGCCAGGGCGAAGTAGCTTTCCATAATGTCAGCTTCGGATACGACGCCGAACGTCAGGTCTTGAGCGAGATCGGGTTCACAGCCAGACCAGATCAGGTTGTTGCCCTGATGGGACCCACCGGTTCAGGTAAGTCCACGATCATCAATCTGATCCCCCGGTTCTATGATCCTACCGGCGGAGAGATTCGGATAGACGGCACCGATATCCGGGATGTCACGCTGGATAGTTTACGCCATCACATTGGCATTGTGCTGCAAGAGCCATTCCTTTTCGGCGCGACCATCGCCGAGAACATCGCCTACGGCAAGCCCGACGCCGATGATGCGGCAATTGAAGCCGCCGCGCGAGCTGCCCGGGCCCATGACTTCATCACTGGCTTTCCAGATGGCTATCAGACCCGAATCGGAGAGCGAGGCGTTACCCTCAGCGGTGGGCAGAAACAGCGAATCGCCATTGCCCGGGCCCTGCTCTACGATCCACGCATCCTGATTTTGGATGACTCAACCAGCAGCGTGGACACCGAAACCGAGCACCTGATCCAGCAGGCCCTGCAGGAATTGATGAAGGGGCGAACCACGTTCGTTATTGCCCAGCGGCTCTTGACGCTCAAGAATGCGGACCAGATCCTGGTGCTCGATGATGGCAGGATCATTCAACGAGGCACCCACGAGCAACTGCTTTCCGAGGAGGGTCTCTACCGGGAAATCTACGACCTGCAGTTGCGGGACCAGGAGGAATTCCTCGATTTGCAGGATCGCATTGGGGTCAGCACGGACCAATCCGGTCGCCCGGCTGCCGTAGCTGGCTAGAAGCCACGACCTCATTCCACAGCCTGAGCTCGATAACTCACAGGTGTTGAGCTAGCGCATTTGCAGATAAATCAGGACAACGGTTGAGGCAGGAGGCACCACAATGACTGAAAACAACGGCCAAACAACCAGCGGCAATGGTCGCCACAAGCTGAGCCTTCGCGAGATGCTGGGCATGCCCGTTCAAACCCAGGACTCGGACCATCTTCGGCGGGAGGCAAAGGTCGAGGACCTGTTGCCCGACGAGAAGGATTACCAGCTGGGCAAGGCTTACGATGGCAGGCTGGTCCGGCGGTTGGCGGCATACAACCAGCCTTATCTGGGGAAGCTCATTGTGGCGATCTTCTTCATGATCATCAATGCTCTGATGACCGTTGCCCAACCCTGGATCATCGGCCAGGCCATTGACAAGGGAATCGTCGCGGGTGATATGGCGCAACTGCGCTTCTGGACAGTGGTCTTCGCAGCTGTGGCACTGGCCGTTTGGCTGAGTAACCGCTACCGCATCGGCCTGATGGCCTACGTTGGCACCCGAGTGGTCGCCGACGCGCGTCGCGATCTCTTTCGCCACCTGCACAGCCTTTCACTTACCTTCCACAACAACTACAGTGTGGGCCGACTGATGAGCCGGCTGGTTAGCGATGTGGGGGTTCTGCAGGAGTTCATCACCTGGTCCATCACCGGTCTGGCTCGCTCTCTCTTCATGCTCACAGGCATCATCATCGCAATGCTGATGCTCAATTGGCAGCTCACCCTGGTCACCTTTGCCGTGCTGCCACTGATGGTCATCCTGACAAATTATTGGCGGGCGCGCGTGCGCGATATCTACCGGGCATCCCGTATGCGCCTTTCCCTGATCAATGGCTATCTGAACGAGTCGATCACGGGCATTCGCGTCACCCAGAGCTTTTCCAGGGAAGAGATCAACGCCCGCCATTTCGACGATTTCAATCGCTCCTACTTCGATGCCAACGTGCGAGCCGGACAGTTAACCGCGGTCTTCTTTCCGGGTGTGGATTTCATTGGCTCGTTAGCGACGGCTTTGGTAGTTGCCGTCGGCGGTTGGTTGGTATTGGGCGACGCATTGACTGCCGGTACGCTGGTGGCCTTCGTATTGTACGTCGAGCGTTTCTTTGATCCCATCCGTGACCTGGCACGGCAATACAATGTGTTCCAGTCGGCAATGGCGGCCTCGGAGAGAATCTTCAACCTGCTGGACACTGAGCCCGATCTGATCGACGCCAGAGATGCCGTTGATTTGCCAGAGATCGAAGGGGAGGTGGCCTTCGAAAATGTTTCGTTCAGTTACAAGGATGATGAGCCGGTCCTGCGTGATATCACCCTGCGCGCCGCTCCGGGCCAGCGTATCGCCCTGGTCGGTGAGACCGGTGCAGGAAAGAGTACCATGATCCGGCTGCTGGCCCGTTTCTTTGATGCCAGCGAGGGCGCTGTCAAGGTAGACGGATACGACGTGAGAGCGGTTTCCCAGGCAAGCCTGCGCTCGCAGTTGGGTATTGTCCTGCAGGACACCTTCCTCTTCGGCGGCACTATCGCCGACAATATCCGTTACGGCCATCTTCAGGCAACGGATGAGGAGCTAAAGGCTGCAGCAAAGGCTGTGGGTGCCCACCAATTCATCAGCCAGCTACCCAATGGTTATGACACCGAGGTGGGTGAGGATGGGGTCAATCTCAGTGTCGGCCAAAGGCAGTTGGTTTCTTTCGCCCGCGCCTTGCTGTCCGACCCCCGCATCCTGATCCTGGACGAGGCAACCAGCAGCGTGGATACCACCACCGAAAAACTGATCGAACAGGGACTCGACCGGCTGATGCAAGGCCGCAGCAGTTTCGTCGTCGCCCACCGCCTGTCCACCGTCATCAACGCCGATCAAATCGTCGTGTTGGACCAGGGCCAGATCGTCGAGCAGGGGACCCACGAGCAACTACTGGCAAAGCAGGGCCGCTACTTCAATCTCTACACCATGCAGTGGGCGCAGGCGGAGACCGGCCTGAACATGAACTGAACGGTGTACCGGAGTTCCAAAGTCTCAGGGGCGTCATGTCATGATGTCAAAATGCCATCATTCCAGAATGTCACGAAGTCCCGGAGCGAAGCGGAGTGGAGAATATCATTACACTATCACCGTGTCCCCGCGTCCCCGTGTCGCCCTATCGTCTCGTCGGCTGAAGCCTCGACTCCTACCCATCCGACCGCTGACCACTGACCGCCGATCGCCGTGCCCCCCATCGCCGTGTCGCCCTATCGTCTCTCCGTCGACCGAGGACCGCCGTGTCCCTCCGTCACGGCGTGACCCGATTGAGATCCCGGGGAAACAGGGTGGCCGATCGAACATTGGACAGGTCCAGCAGTTGCATCAACAGTCTTTCCAGGCCGATGGCAAAGCCCCCGTGGGGGGGCATTCCGAAGCGAAAGATTTCCAGGTAGGTCTCGAACGGTTCAGCAGGATATCCCTGACGATCGAGGGCCGCCAGATAATCATCGTAGCAATGCAGGCGCTGGCCACCGGTGATCAGTTCGGTGCCCCGAAACAAGAGGTCAAACGAGTTGGAGTACTCCGGTCGCTGCGGATCGGGGTGGGTATAGAAGGGCCGTTTGACCATCGGGTAGCCAGTTACGAAGAGAAAATCGCTGCCATGCTCCTCCTGGGCCCACTGTCCCAGCCAGCGCTCATCCTGGGGCGACAGATCGGGCTCAGCCCGTACGTCGACACCGTGTCTTTCCAGGATCAGATCCTGGGCATCGGCGAAGTGGATATGGGGAATTGGGTCGGGAACAGCAGGCATCAGCGCCTTGAGAAGATCCAATTCGGCGCCATGATTTTCTGCCAGGGTGGTCAGGATACCGGTGATCACCTCTCGGGCAAAGGCCATCACCTCGAAGTGATCCTCTATGAAGCCGAATTCCACATCCAGACTGACATATTCGTTGATATGCCGGGTGGTGTCGTGGGGTTCCGCCCGGAACACGGGGCCGACCTCGTACACCCGCTCAAAGACGCCCACCATGATCTGCTTGTAGAACTGAGGGCTTTGGGCCAGGAAGGCCGGGCGTCCAAAATAGTCGATCTGGAAGACATTGGTGCCACTCTCGGTGGCAGAGCCCACAATCTTGGGAGTTTGTACTTCGGTGAAGCCACGCGCGGCCAACGTCGCTCGAAAGGCAGCCATCGCCGCCGCGGAAAGGCGGAATATCGCCCGGCGTTTCGGGTGACGATTGACCACGACAGCGTGATTCAAGAGTGTAGGCAAGCTCGCCTTGATCCGGCGCTTGTTGATCGGCACCGGCAGCGGTTCGGTCACGGGAGTGATCACCTCAATGCGCGGCTGGTGCAACTCGATCCCACCCGGCGCCTGGGGAGTCTCGACCACCAGGCCCTCCAGCGCGATAACGCTCTCAGGTCCACAGCCCCTGGACACAAGTGGATCGAGATCGCTATCGTCCTCCGTCACTGCCTGAACGATTCCCCAGCCGTCTCGCAATATGACAAAGTTGACACCGCCAAGCATTCTCAGGTTATGTAGCCAACCCTGCAGGCGAACGCGCTGCCCAATATGGGTTGCAATATCAGTGCTGCGTATGCGTTGCATCGGTCACTCCTTCCAAGGTGCGTGTCGCGACCATGAAAACTCGTTGGTTCCTTTACTTTGCCTGGTTTCGCCAGAGTCAAAAAACCCTCATCCTTTGGAGGACGAGGGTTTGAAAACCATCGTGGTGCCACCACCATTCACCCGTAAAAACGGGCACTCAGCCGGCTCGGTGCACAGACATCGTTGATTGGAACAAAGCCGTTGCGCTGTAACGGGCGCAACCCGGTAACGGCTAGTGTCGGAGTGCGGAGGGTCAGAGTCTCAGAGTCTCGGAGAGTCAGAGTCCCGGATTTCCATCCTTCCGATTTCGCCGCACGGCTCAGGGGTGTCGTCTCGAGGGGTCGGTGGCGACGCTTGCAGCCTGGACGTCGCTCTCTGTCCACCGGTGGGCCTTCTCGATAGGTCCCCATCACAGCCTTTGGGGTTCTCTTCGATTGGAGTGGGATTTTAGCACAGGAAACAGACCCTGTCAACCAACCTTGGAGTTTCTTGGCACTCCTCAATATGGGCGATATGGGCATTGAAAAGAAAACAAACATGACCGCAGATCGATCCAAAAAAAGATCAGCGACCTCTGCGCCGGAGGTCTGCGGAAATCAGCGGTGAAAAGAACAAAACATAAACGCAGACCTGTCCTGAGCGTAGCCGAAGGGTGGATGCAGATCAATCCAAGAAAGATCAGAGAAGATCAGCGAGAATCTGCGCCGGAGGTCTGCGTAAATCAGCGTTCCTCTGGCTTGTTCAGGTCAGGAGAATTACCAGGCAATTTCGGTTGAACGGCACCATGGATTCCCGCCTGCGCGGGAATGACGGAGCGGGTAATCATGGCGGTCTGGACAGAGACCATTGCCCCGGGCTATAATGAGCCGGAGAAACATGAACGACCAACTTCCTGGAAGCTGCGAGCTTCCAGGAAGTTCAGAAACGACACCGCGCAATAAAGGTTGTTATGAACACAATTCATCGCACATTACATTCCACCTGTCTGTTGGTCCTGCTGATTCTGGGATCGAGCGGATGTTCCCGGCAAGAATCGCCGGCAGACACGCGCACAGCATCCCCTCAACCTACCACAGCACGCGCCGCGGCCGCGACGCTTACCTCGACGCCAACGGCCACGGCGACTCCGTTGCCCGCGGCCACCAGCACACCTACAGTCACATCCACAACCCAACCATCGGACACACCGCCCGCACCAACGATCACCCCGACGGCCTTGCCCCCGACCTCGACCCCACCACCGCCAACACCCGAACATGCAGGTCCAATCCTGACGGTACAGGCCGATACCCTGAATATCCGAGGTGGTCCAGGCATCACTTTCCCCGTGGTGGGACAGGCGCCCAGGGGCCAGCTGTTCTCCGCGATTGCCAGGACTGCCGACGGGTCCTGGGTACAGATCGACCTGGATGGCATGGAGGGTTGGCTTTATGGTCCCATGGTAGCTGCCGAAGGGGATTTGACCCTGCTGCCTGAAGCAGATGGCCCACCAGCCAACCAGATTCCGAGCGTTCAACTTACACAGACCACGGTCACCATTCCAAGCTATCCTTACGCTGAATTCACCGAAGACGCCTTCAATGCCCAATTCAACTGGACCTATCTCCGCTTTGACCGCGACGCCTACCAGGCCAGCGATCCACAGCCTGTGGACAAAACCTACCACCTGCTTCTCCTGGAGAATGAGTACCTTCGCCTCAGTATCCTGCCGGAGCTGGGTGGACGCCTTTACGAGGCGGTGTTCAAGCCCACCGGCAACAACGAGTTCTACCGAAATCCGGTCATCAAACCTTCGCCCTGGGGACCGCCGGAACAGGGTGGCTGGCTGGCCGCCGGTGGCATGACCTGGGACCTGCCGGTGGAAGAACATGGCTATGCCTGGGCCATGCCCTGGGGCCATATCACTGTCCAGTACGACCCCTCCACCGCCGGCGTGACGGTCTTCATGCCCAACGAGGGACATCTGCGCGGGGATGTAGACATTACCCTGAGGGCAGGGGGGGCAGCCTTCACCGTCGAACCGAGAATCGTCAATCCTACCGATCAGGATACCCCATACAAGTTCTGGATCACTGCGATGCTGGCACCGGGGCCAGGTGACAGACCCAGTGAGGAGCTGCGATTCATCTACCCAACCGATGCCATGACGGTCCACAGCCGCGGTGATGATCACTTGCCGGAGGGCAATGAGATGATGTCCTGGCCCACCGTCGACGGTCAGGACCTGAGCCGTCTGGGAAACTGGAATCAATGGCTGGGTTTTTTCGAGCGTCCCGCTGCACATGGACCGTTCACGGCTGTCTACGATGAACGTTTTGACGAGGGCATGGTACGTGTTTTTCCAGCAGATGCAGCGCCGGGCAGCAAGGGCTTTGGCCTGGGCTGGGCAACGGCGATCGACCCCGCTTACTACACCGATGGCGACTCGGCCTACGTGGAGATCCATGGTGGCGTTGCCCCGACCTATGAAAATCAGGCCACTTTGCCTGCCGGCGCCACATACACGTGGCAGGAAACGTGGTATCCCGTGGCTGGCATCGGCGGGATTACCTACGCTGACCGCGGCGGTGCCCTCCATGTCGGTGGCAGCCACGGCCGCCTGGAGATAGGCGTTTTCCCTGTGCGGGAGATAGCAGGGAAACTGCTGGTTACCCTCGACGATCAGATCGTTTTTGAGAAATCCACACAGTTGAGCCCTGCGTCACCCTTTCATCAGGACCTGCCGGTTGAGCGTCTGGTCGGGGGAAGACAGGTGTCGGTGACGCTTTTTGACCAGGATGGAGAAGCGGTGCTACACTACGCGGGCACATTGAGCCTGGATGATTGACAGAGTGACCTGTTCTTCCAGTCCCTGATTTCTGGGCGTGTTCTCGAACACCGCCCGATTGTGATCCGACAATGCAAGACGATCAACTTTTTTCCCGGTTCCGCCGTTGGCGGGACTTCACCTGGCGAGGACCCCGCTGGTCCTGGTTGGTGATCGCTGCTGGCATTCTTGTATTGGTATTGGCATGTCTGTTGGCGGCTGGCATTGCCGGTTTGAGCCAGGGCTTCACCGACCGACAGGCGGCTATTCAGGTTCAGGTAGACGATCACCTTGCCAGGGGTAGCCACCTGGTCGACGCGGGCAATGTGAGCCGGGCCATGGCGGAATATCAGATGGTCCTGCAACTCGATCCTGGCAACGCTGCGGCCCAGGAGGCCATTCGCGCGCTCCAGGCGACACCAACGCCCGAACCGACGCTGGTTTTCTCGGTTCAAGCGCCCCGGTTGTTGCCTCCGTCGGCGGCAACGCCGGTACCCACCGAAAGCCGACAACCCCTGGTCAGTGACGTGATCTTTCAGAAAGCCGAAGCTGCTCTTGAAGAGGGCAAGTGGCTCGATGTAGAGAGTTTTCTCGACCAACTCCAAGCCCTGGACCCCTCCTACCGTGCTGACGAGGTGGTGAACCTGCGCTTTGAAGTCGCCTTTCGGGAGGGGTTAGGCCTGGTCAACCAGGAACGATTTGAGGAAGCATTGCGGGCCCTGGACCATGCTTTGTCCATCTATCCGGATGATCTGCGCGCCCAGGAACAACGGGAACTTGTGGCCGATTACGCCAACGCGCTGGGGACATGGAAAGCGGATTGGTCCAAATCGGTGATCTTTCTGCAGAAGATCTACGATCGCCACCCTGACTTCCTCGATGTAGGCGAGCGCTTGCCCGTGGCGCTGGAGGGTTGGGGAGATGAAGAAGTGACGAGTGGTCAGTGGTGCGAGGCGTCTCAACATTTCGGGCTTGCCCTGGCACTGGCATATTCCGCTGAGACCGAGGAAAAACAGGATCAGGCCGCCGACGCCTGTACCCGGGGCCTTGGACCACCCACAGTGGAAGCGGAGCCGGACAGGGCTACCGGTGCGAAACTGCCGGCTGTTTCCGGTCCCGGACGGATCGCCTTTGCGTCCTACTCCTCAGAGTTCAACCGCTGGACCCTGTTCGAGGTACCGATGGATGATCCGGTTCCCGTTGCAGCCCTGATTGGTGGATCCCAGCCCGCATATTCTCCCACCGGTGAGCGTATCGCCGCCCGGTCGCAGCGAGGTGACAGAACAGGACTGGTCACCATGGCGCCGGACGGCACCGATGAGGTGCGGATCTCGACCTTCTCAGAAGATTCCCATCCCAGTTGGGCGCCCGACGAGGTGCAGATCGTTTTCGAATCGAATCGGGAGGGCGACCGGCGTTGGCGCGTCTACAGGACTGGTTCCAGGAGCGGCGGTGAAACCATGTTGGACTTCGGGCGCTGGCCCGCATGGGGACCAGAAGGTAGCCAGATCGCCTTTCAGGGCTGCGACCAGCGAGGC
The DNA here is from genome assembly GCA_034717495.1 of Chloroflexota bacterium. Classification (NCBI taxonomy): domain Bacteria; kingdom Bacillati; phylum Chloroflexota; species Chloroflexota bacterium. The sequence continues at coordinate 38,461 of JAYELL010000046.1, forward strand.
AACCGGTGTGGGCTGTGGCTGATGGGAACCGATGGTAAGGGAACATCGCAGGTCACCGATGTTCCCGGCGATGCCATGCCGGACTGGTCACCGGACGGCGGGCGGCTGGTCTTTGCCTCGGCGGAGCGCGGTGGTAGCTGGGATATCTACATTGTCGAGATCGACACCGGCAGCGTGGCCACGCTGGCCTCCAGCCCGGGAATCGACGCCCATCCGGTCTGGTCACCGGACGGCCGGCAGGTCGCCTTTCTTTCAAACCGGGATGGCGGGTGGGGGCTTTATGTGGCTGGCGTGATCTCGGGACAGGTGAGGATGGTCACGGCCCTGCCCGGCACCTTGCCCGACTGGTTCGATGCCCAGATCAGCTGGGGGCCGGGTTAATGGTCAATTGCCGATGTCAGGCGGCAGTTGGCGATTGCGATCCGTGCGGGGCCGTTGGGCAGGTGCAACACTTCGATGAGCGCGTTATTTGGGAATAGAGCAGATCATCCTATTGCGCTGTCCCCGGGAAGTCCAATGTTTGACCGTACGGGGCGGGTGGGGTACAATGCAAGAGTCTTCGGGGCGTGGCGCAGTTCGGCAGCGCGCACGGTTTGGGTCCGTGAGGTCGGAGGTTCAAATCCTCTCGCCCCGACTTTTTGGAACACGTATTCCACACTGGAATCCGCACGGCTGGCCAGAAAGGCTAACCATGAGGGTTCCAGTGAATGATTCTAACACACCACACGACTCACCGCCAGGTGAACTATATCCCACACGGCTGGAAGCGCAAGAAGGGGGGCCACCTGTGCTTTGGGAGGCAACGGAAGAGGCGAGCAACGTTGGTCCGATGAAGCCAGTCCGCCCGTCCTACGGCACCCGTTCGTACCAGCGCGGCGACGGCTTGCTGGCGCCCCCGATCCAGAGCTGGTAGGTGATCTGCATGTGGCCCAGGTGTAGCGCCGTGTGGTCGATCACATGCAGGATGCCCCAGCGGACGGTCACCGGCTTGCCCCTGCTCTTCCGCATCTGATCCAGGTCCGCTTCGGTCAAACCGGCGAATACCTCGCGGGTCTCGACGCCCACCTCATCCAGGCGGCGCAGCAGGCTATCCGGTCCATCCACCTGGCTCGTGAACTCGGCCGGCCGGTCCCGGGTGGCCGCCTGGCCACCGACCACCTCGGCAATCCAGAAGTGCTCGGCCCCCGCCACATGCGCTGCCAGCACCGCCAGCGAGTTCATGGCGTGATCCTCCGCGCCGGGCAACGGCCGCCAGTTCAACGCTTCCGCGGGCAGGCCGGCGATCAGGTCGCGCACCTGGCCCCGCAGGTCCTCGATCATGTGCAGGTAGTGTTCAAATTCAGGATTCATGACACAATCTACCGGCCGCCGACCACAGACCACAGACCGCAGCCCCGCACGATGCCGTCGGTGCAGGTGCCGGTGAAGACCATGGGCAGGTAAGCGCCGGCCAGTCCCATCAACATGCAGCCGATGACGGCGGTGCTGTATCGAGCGCTCGAAGTTGACATTTCCGCTTTATGAACGACAAGTTCCATGCGATTCGCTTCCAAAGCCACCTAACGTGTTATTCACCCGCTCGGCGTTTTTAACCCGAACCATCCTTTGCTCGGAACCGAATGATGAAAAATCGCGCCGATTCCCCCGAGGCGAAGCCGAGTCGGGTGCAATTTGGGTTAGGTGTTTTTTGTTGCTCAAGAGCCTCTGTTTTCTTGATAATTTACGCACACGCAAACTACTGACCCAGTAAGGTGTTTAGTTTCAGTAAAACTTCATCAACCGTTACTGTTGGTAACGTACAAACGAACTCGGCTTTTCTTGTTTTCCAATCAAGGTTTTTTACTTGGTCAGACAAAATTGCGCCAGTAATTTTCAACCCATTGGGTATTACCACCTCAAACGGGTAACCTTTGACTTTGCTCGTAATAGGGCAAAGAATTGCTAACCCAACTTTGCCGTTATAGGCCACGGGCGATAAAACTAATGCTGGGCGTCTTCCTGCTTGCTCATGCCCAGCTTGCGGATTGAATGTGAGCCAAATGATATCTCCACGTTTCGGTTTATATGCCATAGCTTCACCAAGCCTCATTGCCCACGGCGTCGCCAGTGTTCATTTCTTGGTGAATGTTATCGCTGGTTACACCAGACAATAATTGTTCCAGTGACCAATGGCGTGGGGAAATTGGCTTGATAACAATCCGACCCTCAATGAGCGAAACTTCTACAACTGAATTATTTTCTAATTGGGCATCTAGTGCAAATGCTTTGGGAATTCTCAAAGCTAGGCTGTTGCCCCATTTCTGAACTTTTGTGCGCATAAGATATTGCTCCTTTCGTGTCTACAATAAAGATACACCACTTTGCTCATTTAAGCAAGCACTATAATTGGCCCCGAAAACTGGACCACGTGCTAAGGTGTGAAAACCGAGTACAATCAGCACGTGGAGGTGCCAATCTCATGTCCAAGAAACGTCGACAGCACAGCGCCGAGTTCAAGTTCCAGGTGGCGCTAGAGGCTGCGAAGGGAACAGCGACTGTTAGCGAGTTAGCTACGCCAGCACGTCAGCAGACGATGCGAGAGCTACGCCAGCACGTCAGCAGACGATGCGAGAGCTACGCCAGCAGGCGGTGCGTGAGCTAGGCGGTGCGTGAGCTAGGCGGTGCGTGAGCTAGGCGGTGCGTGAGCTAGTCGATACGATATCCATCCGAACCAGGTGAGCGCCTGGAAGCGACAGCTGATAGCAGGAGGAAGCAATCTATTCATCAACCAGAACGGAGCTCGTCGAGAGCGAG
>JAYELL010000047.1 GCA_034717495.1 Chloroflexota bacterium
TCATCAAAAAGGTGGCCCAGGTCTGACCTGAAGGGCTTGGCGTATCATTACGTGCCATATACTTCTGGACCGTGCGTTTGCTGACTTTGATGCCCGGTTTGAGGAGTTCGCCCCGAATGCGTTCCGCTCCCCAGGTCAGGTTGTCCGCGGCCATTTGCCGGATGAGTGAAATGGTCTCAGCAGGGATTCTCGGTGATTGTGACTTGGGATTGGACTTACGCCGCCAGATGATGCGGAACAGTTCACGGTGCCAACGCAGAAGGGTACCGGGTTGGACAATGAGCAGCGCTTGCTTCCAGAATGGAGTGGCTCGGGCGAGCAACAGCAGTTTGATGCGATCGAAGTTATTGAGTTGCGGATGCTTGCTCTGGCGTTGAAGGATAATGAGTTGCTGACGCAGGAGGGCGTTTTCGGCGACGAGATCGGCTTTGCCGCGCGTCAAGTCGGCGGTAGTACCACGCACAAGGGAAAGGGTGTTGGGTTTGAGCCAGCGTTTGAAGTGATATTGCGCGGCAACGAAGAATCGACGGCGGGATTGACGGACGTTTGATAGCATGTCGCTGCTGCTCCCGTTTTGGAGATGTGAAAGCGGGAGGATAGCAGTTTGTCGCCTGCAAATCAAGCGACTCAAGTGCTCAAACCGGAACGGATGTGCTAAGCAGCCAGCACGGCCGTCTTCGCACCGGACTAGGATCGAGTTGCGCTGTGATGGCCGGCATCAACCCTGTACACTTTTACAGAAACGAATTTGCATTATCCTTGATCTTCTTTGCACACGCCGTGGGCGTCCCGCGCAGGCCTCTAGCCAATTGTGTCCTGTTTGGATATAATAGGGACACTATGCTGCTCTTGCCCGACGCATCATTCCGTATCATTGCAGCCATCGCCGGGCCATTTTCCTTCTTCCAAAATCGCCCATCCCATTGCTGCGGATACACAGGAGAAACGCCATGACCATTGTCGAGCGTTTGGGCTCGTTTTACCTTGGCAAGGCCTACGATCTGGCGAATCAAACCCTGCTCGATTCCCAGATCATGTACGATGCACGCGACCTGACCACTCACGCGGTCTGTGTGGGCATGACAGGCAGCGGCAAGACAGGCCTCTGTATCGACCTGCTGGAGGACGCAGCGATCGATAAGGTGCCCGCCATCATCATCGACCCCAAGGGAGACATCACCAACCTTCTGCTGACATTCCCTGATCTCCTCCCTGAGGACTTCCAGCCCTGGGTCAATGTGGATGATGCCCGGCGCAAAGAGATGACGGTTGAGGAATATGCCGGGGCAGAGGCCGAAAAATGGCGCAACGGATTGGCGGACTGGGATCAAGGGTCCGAGCGAATTCGTTTACTCAAGGAAAGCGCTGACTTCGTGATCTACACCCCAGGTTCCAATGCTGGTGTGCCGGTCAGCATTTTAAGTTCGCTGGCTGCCCCTGATCTGGATTGGGAGGACTCTCAGGAAGTCCTGCGGGAGCGGATCAATGGCACCGTCAGCGCGCTGCTGGGCCTGGCAGGCATCCAGGCCGACCCTGTCACCAGCCGCGACCACATTCTGCTTTCCAATATCTTCGAGCATGCCTGGCGCAACGGTGAGGACCTGGATTTGCCCAAGTTGATCATGGCCATCCAGGATCCACCTGTGCGTACGCTTGGCGTCTTCGACGTGGACACCTTCTTCCCCCAGAAGGAACGCTTCACCCTGGCTATGGCCCTCAACAACATCATCGCATCGCCGGCCTTCGCCAGCTGGCTGGAAGGTGTACCGCTGGACATCGATTTGATGCTTTACGGGAGCGATGCCAGGCCCAACCACAGTATTTTTTACATTGCCCACCTGAGTGACGCCGAGCGCATGTTCTTCGTCACCCTGTTGCTGGAGCAGATGATCACCTGGATGCGGACCCAACCAGGCACCACCAGCCTGCGGGCGCTGGTCTATATGGACGAGGTCTTCGGCTTCTTTCCGCCCGTAAGTGAGCCGCCCAGCAAGCGCCCCATGTTGACCCTGTTGAAACAGGCGAGAGCTTACGGATTGGGCATGGTTTTGACCACTCAGAATCCAGCTGACCTGGACTACAAGGGGTTAACCAACGCCGGCACCTGGTTCATCGGCAAACTTCAAGCCGAGAGGGACAAAGAGAGGGTCCTTGAGGGACTGGAAAGTGTCTCGGCCGAAGCAGGTTCCAGCCTGGATCACCGGGCGCTGGACAAGATGATTTCCAGCCTGGGCTCGCGCGTCTTTTTATTGCACAATGTTCACGAGGATGGTCCGGCGACCTTCATGACCCGCTGGGCCATGAGCTATCTGCGCGGCCCATTGACTCGCACCCAGGTGCGAGAGCTGATGGCAGACGAGAAAAAAAAGCTGGATGTTCAACCAGCGGTCGGCCCGCCGGCTGAAGCGGGAATCGTTTCCTCAAAACCGGTGCATGTTGGGGCCAAAACCATCGACAGGCCCGACGGCATGATAACGATCCCGGAAGGCTTGCTGACGACCCCGCCGGCGTTGCCTCACGATCTGACCCGGGTCTACCTGCCTGTGACCCGTTCCAGGCGAGATGCCCTGCGCGAATTGCAGGATGAGTTGGACGCTACCCTGGAACCCGACGACCTCCTGCTGATCTATGAACCACAGCTTCTGGGAGCAGGTACGTTGCGCTTCGTCAATGAAAAACGAGGGGTCAACGAACGAAAAGAGATCATGGTGCTGGCGCAACCACCCAGAAGTGCCGGTTTTGTGGATTGGGAAGAGGGGGAACCTGTCGATCTGGATTTCGATGACCTGCAGGATCGGCCTGAGCCAGGCAGCCTGTTTGTTGCAGAAGTGCCTGATGCGGCCGATAGCGCCAGAGAACTCTCCCGAATCTCCAAGGACTTTTCCGACTATCTCTACCGCAATTTCAGCTTTCCACTGATGTACAGCCCGGCGTTCAAGCTCTACTCGACTCCCGATGAGAATGAACGGGCCTTCAAGATCCGTGTTCAGCAGGCCGCGCGCGAGAAACGAGATGCCCAGGTCGACAAGCTCGCGGCAAGATTCGAAAAAGAATCCTACAGGGTCACCACACGCTTGAAACGGGAAGAGCGTGAACTGGCGGAAGACCAGGAAGACCACGAGGCCCGAAAAAGAGATGAGTGGTTAGGTGCCGGCGAGTCGATATTCAACACCCTCTTTGGAAAACGTCGCTCAAGCACAATTTTCAGTTCCGCTTCCCGCCGCCGGCGCATGACGGCATCGGCGAAACAAGACATCCTGGAATCGCAAGAGGAGATTGAACGCCTGAAAGAGCAGTTGGCGGAGAACCGGGAAGACCTGGAAGAACAAATCGAGGAAATCCGTAACCTTTGGCAAGATGCGGTTGACGAGTTCGAGGAATATCACGTCAAACCGCGACGCGTTGACGTCGATGTCCACACAGTCGCCCTGGCCTGGGTACCTATGTGGGAAGCGTCCATAGAGAACCATCGCGGCCGATTGCACACGGAGACCGCAAGAGCCTTCTAAGAGACAATCATCGCCCGACATTGCGCTGACAAAATCAGGTCACGCGCATCCCGATTATGTAGCCTGACTAACTTTCAGAAACAGCGAGTTATGTTACGATACCATTGAAATCCAGGCTTTCGGACTCGCTTGAGAGCCGAATCCCGTGATCTTCACGAATCATCTAAAGGAGCCTTGCGTCCAACAACAGTGGACACTGGAGTATTTTTATGGCGACGACCCATCATACCCCGGGTGCATCAGCACCTGACCGCAGCAAACTGTCGTTGCTCCTGCGCACCCTATTGCTGGTCCTGGTAGCCGGCGTCTGGCTGGTGGCTATTGCCATGGTGGGTGGGATCATTGGCTCGCGGCTCATGTACGAGAACAGCATCTACCCCGGAGCGTCGGTTCGGGGAATCGACCTGAGCGGACTGAGTTTGCAGGAATCCATTGACCGGCTGCAGATCGAATTCGACCCCTATCCCCTGGCCCCTGTGACGGTTGCCCATGGCGACCAGTCGTGGACCTTGACCGCAGAAGACCTGGGTGTCGACTTCGACGCCTATTCAGCAGCCAGAGCGGCCTACGATGTCGGGCGACAGCCTATCCCGGTAGGAGACATTATGACACAAGTCTCCCAGATACAGACCAATCTCCAGGACACACTGTCTGCCTACCAATCCGGACACGAGGTATTGGCCCTGGAGACAGTGGACAAATCGGCTGGCCTTGATTGGCTGCGCGAAAGGGCCTACGAAATCGACAGTCCGGCCATCGAAGCGGCCCTGCGAATGGATGGCACGGAGATCATGTCGACTGAGAGTCAAACCGGTTATTCACTGGATATCGACGCCTCCCACCGGGCAATCTATGAAGCACTGCTGGCAAACCAGGGCGAGAGGGTAGAACTGATCATCAACGAACGCAAACCCCTCCTGTCCGATGTTTCACAGGCCGAGGTTTTTGTCCGGCAGGTCCTCAACGGTCCGATAACGCTGACCGCCTCCGATTCCGATCTGGACACCCAATCGCCCGCTCCTGCCTACACCATTCCCGTCGGTGATTTAGCATCACTATTGACGCTGGATATCGTCCCCCAGTTGGATGGCAGCAAGGAACTGATGGCAAGCCTGGACGTTCAGCCATTGCGGGAACAGGTTCAGCTCTGGGCTTTGGAACTGGCCAGAGAGCCACGCGAAGCCCGTCTGGATTTTGATCCCTCCAATGGTGAGATCAGTGTAGTAACACCCAGCCAGATTGGTCGTATGCTGGACATCGACGCTTCGATGGAGGCAATTCGGTCGGCAGCGCTAAGTTCGTCCCGGGAAGCCGAACTGCCCCTACGCCTGGTCGAACCATCGATCAATATGCACAAGATCGACGAAATGGGAGTTGTGGAACTGGTTGCCAAAGGAACCACCGATTTCGCCGGCTCAAGTGCCGATCGTATCCATAACATCAAGACAGCGGCAGCGGCTGTGGATAACACCGTCGTGCCACCAGGAGAAGTCTTCTCCTTCAACGCCGCCATCGGCGATGTCGATGCCGAGCATGGATACAAGGACTCGCTGATCATTTGGGGAGACCGCACAGCCGTAGGCATTGGCGGCGGAGTCTGCCAGGTGAGCACAACAGCATTCCGGGCCGCTTTCTACGGTGGTTTCCCCATCGAGGAGCGATGGAACCACGGCTACGTAGTCGGATGGTATGGCAAACCGGGGCTCGATGCGACCATCTACACCCCCGATGTCGATTTTAAGTTCCGCAATACCACCGACAACTTCCTGATCATCAAATCCGAGGTCAACGACGTCAAGGGCAAATTGACCTTCAACTTCTACGGAACCAAGCCCGACTGGAATGTGCAGGTCGTCGGCCCTGAGGTCATTGCCGAGAAACGGGCAGGAACCCCTGTTTACCAGGAGGACGCCAATTTGACAATCGGTCAGGTTCAACAGGTGGAGTGGGCCAAAAAAGGGGTAGATGTCCAGTGGAATCGTTTGGTCAAGGGTGCGAACGGGGAGATCATCAGTGACGAGACTCTGGAAAGCAGCTACACGCCCTGGCCTGCCTATTATCTGGTTGGGCCGGGGACAGCGGTTCCCAGTGGCGTGGACTTCCGCCCATTGAGAGACTCGCAATCGGGAGGATAATCGCTCAGAAGATCAGGGATTATGCCCTTTGTGACGGAGCGCTGGCATGGCCTGACAGGATGCGGAGCTTTTCAATAGCCGGTTGTCATGGCCCGCAGAGAAATGAAAAAGAGCCACAGGCTGACGATAGCAAACAAAATGGCCTCCCGGCGGGTATCCTTGCCGTCGATGTAGAGGAAAAGGGCGGGCAATGAGATGATAGCTGTGATCCCATAAAGCAGATGAACGCCGCCACGGCCGGGCCGGCCACCGCCTGCCCAAAGCACGACACCGATGACCATCTGAGCGATCATCAGTAGCTCGGCGATAGCCAGGGTCCCCCAATAGCTGCCGGATATATTGCCCTTGCGAAGAAAGATGATCAAGCCCCATATGGCGCATATGGCGGTGAAAATCACGGCAGTTATGGCCAGGCGATCGTGGATGATAGTCAATGTCATAGCTTGGCTCCTGTTCGTGGGCTATCCCGAGCAGTTTAGCCCACCGGGAAAAGGCTGTCAAGTCGCCCCTCCATTCAAACAACCACACACTTTCCCATTCCCCATTTGCCTTCCCCCATCTCCTGAGATAAGATAGCCATGGCTCGCGTTCCAGAGCTGCGAAGCAAGAAATAATACTCAAGTTTGGAGAATACAATGGCGAAAACCAAAGAGGTCACCGTGACCTGGGTCCAGAAGCAACAGTTCGTTGGTACCGACAGCTCGAAGCATTCCGTGGTGATTTCGAGTCAAAGTGAAGAAAATGGCACAGGGATGTCGCCTTCGCAGCTTTTATTGCTCAGCCTGGCATCCTGCTCTGCATATGATGTAGTGAACATCCTTGAGAAAAAGCGTCAGAAGCTATCAGACCTCGTTGTCAAGGTCGCGGGCGTAAACGCTCCTGAGCCACCGTGGCCGTACACGCACATCACAATGGAATATCAGGTGCGTGGTACAGGCCTCAAGGAAAAAGCGGTAGCTGACGCCATCCATCTATCCCACACCAGGTATTGTTCGGTAGCGGCAACCCTGCGCCCCGCTGTCGAAATCGTTACAAGCTACGAGATCATCGAGGATTCGTGATCCCTTCCTTACGCATTGCACTGGCTCAAATCAACGCTACCGTCGGCGATCTCGACGGCAACGCCGCTCGCATCCTCGATTTTGCCCAACAGGCGCGCGCCCGAGAGGCGCAGATCGTCGCCTTTCCGGAACTGGCTGTCACCGGCTACCCGCCTGAGGACCTGCTGCTAAAACCCGGTTTTGTTGCCGCAAATCTGGAGAGCCTTCACGACATTGCCCGCAATATCCAGGGAATCACTGCGATCGTCGGCTTTGTTGATCAGGACAGCGACATCTACAACGCTGCTGCCGTCATCAACGACGAAGAGGTTGTGGCTGTCTATCGAAAGATGTTCCTGCCCAACTACGGTGTTTTCGATGAGCAACGCTATTTCGGGATGGGCACCGTACCTGTCAATTTGCGCCAGGCAGGAGAGGAACAACTTGCCTCGGCATCGACGCCCCTCATCGGCATCAATATCTGCGAAGACATCTGGAACCCGGCTGGGCCGACCGAAGCCCAGGCCCTGGCTGGCGCTCAGGTTGTGATCAACATCTCCGCCTCACCCTACTATGCCGGCAAAGTACGAAACCGTGAGCGCATGATAGCCACCCGCGCCGCCGACAGTGTGGTTATCGTGGCCTTCTGCAACATGGCGGGAGGGCAGGACGAGTTGGTTTTCGACGGGGCCAGCAGCATCTTCAACCAGGAAGGGGACCTGATCGCTCGTGCCCGGCAATTTGAAGAGGACTTGCTGGTTGCCGACCTGGACCTGACAGCCGTTTTCCGGCAGCGCCTGCATGATCCCCGCGGCAGGCAGGAGCGCTCTCGCCAGGTGAACCTGACGGTTCACGAGTGTGTCCTACCTGTTGGCGAAAACACTGAGACCAGCGGCATCGCTACGGACACCGCAGAGTCGCAAACTGCGCAGCCAGCGACTCTGCCGCCGACCATCACCCCGCTACTCGATTCCCGCGAGGAAGTCTACCGGGCTCTGGTCCTGGGCACGGCCGACTATCTGCACAAGAATGGCTTCAACAAGGTTGTCATCGGCCTCAGCGGCGGCGTCGATTCCACGCTGGTGGCAGCCATCGCAGTCGATGCGCTGGGACCGGAAAACGTCACCGGGGTTTCCATGCCCTCCCGCTACTCCTCCAGTCATAGTCTGGAAGATGCCGAAACCCTGGCCACGAACTTCGGCTTTCGTTACATGACGATTCCCATCGACGATACCTTCCAGGCCTATCTGGAGATGCTCGCCCCCTCCTTTGAGAACAGCGAACCCGATGTGACCGAGGAAAACATCCAGGCCAGAATCCGGGGCAACATCCTGATGGCTCTGAGCAATAAATTCGGATGGCTGGTACTGACAACCGGCAACAAGAGCGAGATGAGCGTAGGCTATGCCACGCTCTATGGCGACATGGCCGGTGGCTACGCCGTGATCAAGGATGTACCAAAGATGCTCGTCTACGATCTGTGCCGCTGGCGCAACGATCAGGCCGGCTATGCCATCATCCCGGAACGGGTATTGAGCAAGGCACCCAGCGCAGAGCTGCGACCCGACCAGAAGGATGAGGACTCCTTGCCTCCCTACCATGTTCTCGATCCTATCCTGGAGGCTTATGTCGAAGACGACCGTAGCGTCAGCGAGATCATCGATATGGGCTTCGATCCCAAAACGGTCAGTGAGGTCGTCCGGCTGGTAGATCGCAACGAATACAAGCGGCGGCAGGCGGCGGTAGGTGTCAAGATTACCGAACGAGCCTTTGGCAGGGACCGGCGTTTGCCGATCACCAACCGATTCCGGGACCAGGGATGAGAGTGGTCGTCGTTTTCGACATATTCGGCGTCCTGCTCTCCCGCAGCTTTGCATCGTCGGCCGACAGCTTATCCCTCCTCCTGAATCGATCTGCCGCGGAAATCAAGACGGCCTACGTTCGCTGGGAGCACCCGTGGGACCGCGGGCAGATCACTGCGGTGGACTTTTGGAGCGAGGTTCAAGCCGAGTTGGGCACCGGTGTCGATTGGCAAGTCCTGGACAACGCGGTGCTGAACAGCATCCATCCCCTGCCAGGCAGCCTTCAACTCCTGGCCCGATGTGGCGAGAATACCGATACCTACCTGCTGAGCGACACCCGTCGCGAATGGTTTCAGACCCTTGACGACAGGTTCGGCTTGCGCCGCAGGGTGCGGCGTGCGTTTCTCTCCTTTGAGATGGGATTGGGCAAGTCGGACCCCGGCTGCTTCGAGTTCGTGCTGGCCGAAATCGGCTGCCAACCGGGCGACGTCACTTTTCTGGACGACCGGGCAACCAACATCACCGCGGCGCGGCGCCTTGGAATCAAGGCGATCAAATTCAGCACCGCAGCAGCAGTCGAAGAAGAACTTTGTTCGTGATTTTTCCAACCCACCGAAAGGTTCGCCTACATCACCAGCGATGACTATCTGCTGGTCTTCAAGCATACGAATTTTCCCGAGGCCTGCATCCAGGTGCCTGCCGGCACCCTTGAGCCTGGCGAAACAGCGGAGGCCGGCGTGCTGAGAGAGGCGTACGAAGAGAGCGGCAATGATTATCCGAAGACGCCGTTGAAAAACGCTACATCCCTTCCTTCTTCACCCGATGCCATCATCATCGGTGGTGGCATCAGTGGTACCGCAGCGGCCTTCTTTTTGACTCAGGCTGGCCTGAAGTCAACCATCATCGAGCGTCTGCCTGCCCTGGCAGCGTTGACAACCGCCCGCTCCATGGAGTCCGTGCGCGCCCAGTTTGTCGAGCCTGAGACTCTCCTGATGATGCGTGAGAGCATCACCTTCTACGAAGATTTCGCCGAAAACATCGGACTGTCAGATGTCGATATCGGATTGCACCAGGCTGGCTATCTGTTTTTGACGACGGAAGCTGCTGGCGCTGAGCGATTCCGCCAGAGGGTCAGGCGCCAGCACGCTTTCGGCCTGACAGATGTGGTCCTGTTGACCGGGGAGCAGATTCGCCAGCGCTTTCCCTTCGTCTCGGAGAAGGTTGTGGCGGGCACCTTTCGCCCGGGGGATGGCTGGCTGGCGGCCCACGAGGCTGCTTTTGGCTTCGCGCGCTCATCGGGCGCAAAGGTCCTGACCGGCACGGTTGTTTCCGGCATCCTCCAGGAGAGCGGGCGTGTAACAGGGGTTGAAACGGACCAGGGTAGAATAGCAGCACCGGTGGTGATCGTGGCCGCCGGCCCCTATTCGGGCAATGTCGCCAGCCTCGCCGGCCTGGATCTGCCATTGACCATCGTGCGCCGGCACCGGGTGACTATCGGCCAACACCCATTGATTCCCCAGGATGCACCCATGGTAATCGACGGGGATACCGGTGCCCACTGGCGTCCCGAGAGTCCCGGCGCAGCCTTGGCCTGGGCCCAGGCCCATGAGCCACCGGGAGAACCGTTGGATGATGTCCGTGCAAATCCCATGTTTGTCTTTGATGTGATGGAGGGGGTCTATAGACTCTGCCCCTTCTGGCTGGAGGTGGCCGAGTCCCTGAAGCGTGACCAGGTGTTTCTCCTGGCTGGACAGTACACCGTTACCCCTGACCACAAGCCCATCATTGGGCCCCACCCTGAGCTCGCCGGTTTATACGTCAGCGCCGGTTACAATGGCCATGGCATCATGGCCGCACCAGGTGCCGCACGTCTGCTGGCAGACCTGGTGACAGGAAAGGTGAACGACTCGGGCAACCCTTTTGGCGTCGCCAGGCTGTCAGCATTGGCCGGGGACTCTGAAAATCATGAACTCATGCTGTAAAGCTTTCTAAAACAGGCCCACTGTGGCAGGGTGCACAGTGCCGTTCGCCTGCTCTTTTCATTCACCAGTCATCCTCGTAGTCATCCTCGTCAAAGGGACTGCCCATCACAAGGATTTCCTTACCCTCCCCAAGGCGTACCCGGCGTCCAACCGTCTGTTCGAAGAACATGATCGATTCCGCGGTTTCTCCTGTACGACTGAGCTCTTTGAAATCCCCGGCTGTGAACGATGGGGTGTCTGGCTTGTCTGGCAAACAGAGTATATTTTCGACAAATTGGCTGCCAGCGCCAGCCAGTTCCTGTGGCAGCCAATTTTCTCGCGCCGATTGGCTTCCAGACTCTTCAGAACTTCCCTCTTGGCTTCAGCTGCTCCTGCTGACTCCAGGGGCATGCCCCGCTGGGCCCACACATCCACATAGTCTCGCATCGCCCGTCGTGGCGAGCGCGGCGGTAAAAGCATGATGTCTTTCACCGCTCCTTCCCATGGTGGGTTGAAGTCGATGAGAAAATTCATGCCCCGAATCTTACGCCGCCACCTTCCGGTATACCACAAGACAATGATCACTCCCTGTGAGTCGTCTGAGTACCTGAAAGCCTGGTAGAAAGACGTTTGTTCCTGGAGTTCCTCAAGGTCCGAAATGTCGACCCCTGCACCTTCCAGCCAGGTGTGGGCACTTTTCTGCTCCTCGCGGTCAATGCCTTGCTGCTTCAACATTTCGAGCAGTGCCCTTATGCTTCTCCGCTGCTCTAACCACTCGGGAACCACTTCGTCCAGACGAGCCTGAACCTGCGCAGGAGCATTCTGATAGGCCTTGAGCAAAATGGGCAGGATATCGGTCGCTTCAAGCCCCGTCACCAAAGCGTCCAGGTCTGCTTTGATTACTTGTGTCTCTTTCTCAACCAGGGACTCCTCTGCCAGCAGTTTGTCCAGGCGCGGGCGCAGCAAAGTAAGAGCTGAGATGTTCTGCCTGAAAGGCCTCCGTTTGCTCTTTTTTCGAGATTTACTCATGGATTGCTCTTCTACTCATCTGGCTCTCGATGCGCTGTTTGATCTTCATCCACCCAATCCTCTTCCTCCCACACCATACCACTCCGGCCTGGTACCTTCCGTACCGGCCCTGCCTTGTAATAGCTACACGACTTGGGTCCATAGCAAAACGTCTCAAATCGATACCTCTTCTTCCCCGGGTTCCAGTGGTCCACTATGATCTCCACCGGCATTCGGCATCCCCATACACAACTCCTGCACTTACTTTCATATGTGCGTGCCGACAATCGCCGATGCCCTCGCCATCTATACAGGTCAAGCTCGATAGCCACTCCATGCCAGGGCGGTGGTTCCTTTACTTCACCCTCAAAACGTCTTAACACCTTCAGCTTACTCGTTTTATAGAATTCCACCGGTTCTTTGCGCTCATCGGCAACAGGCAGAGATTCTCCACTGATCTCATCGCCAACTTGAAACTCGTGCTTTCTATATGCCGTCTTTCCAATACCAACCGAGTACTCGCGCATTTCATCCTTGATGATACCATGGATGAATAGACAATATCCCAAGTAGCTATGAGAGCGTTGATCGAACGAGCGGGTCAATCGGATTCGAGGCTGCACAGAAATAACCTGGCCAGACCAAACAATTTTCTCCATTTTCTGTCCCCTTTGACCAATTGTCACCGCTGCCCAACATTTGCATAATCAGCCGAGCGTATTGGCTCCGGGCGCCACTTACCCTCGGGCGAAGCCCGGTCTGGTGCATATGGGGTTGTGCAGCCTATCGTGTCGCCTTACTTGTCATCCAGGGCAGCGACCCCGGGTAACACCTTGCCCTCCAGGTATTCCAGGCTCGCGCCGCCGCCGGTGCTGATGTGGGACATCTGGCCTGCCAGGCCAGCCTGCTTCACTGCAGCGGCAGAGTCGCCGCCACCAATGATGGTCGTCGCGTCCAGATCGGCGAGCACCCCCGCGACGCTAACCGTTCCCTGGGCAAAAGAAGGAAACTCAAAAACACCCATGGGGCCATTCCAGACCACCGTCCTGGCGCCGGCCAGGTGGTTTGCGAAATGGGCAATGGTGGAGGGTCCGATGTCCAGGATGCGCCAGCCGGGCTCGACTTCGTCCACCCCGACCACCTTATGCTGAGCGTCGGCGTCAAAGGCATCGGCCACCACGACATCCACCGGCAGCACCAACTTGTCGCTGCCCTCCACAAGCAATTCCCGGGCTGTCTCAAGGCTGTCCACCTCCACCAGTGAATCGCCCATCTCCAATCCCTGGCCCTTCAGGAAGGTATTGGCCATACCCCCGCCGATCAGCAAGGTATCTACTTTTTCAAACAGGTTGCGGATGACATTGATTTTGTCCGACACCTTGGCGCCACCCAGGATAGCGACAAAAGGCCGCTCCGGGTCCTCAACCGCACGACCCAGGAAAGCGATCTCCTTTTCCAGCAGGAATCCCGCGGCTGACTCTCTCCCCTCCTCGCGCATGATGGTGGGCACACCCACCACACTGGCATGGGCCCGGTGGGCGGTGCCAAAGGCATCGTTAACATAAGCTTCGGCATGGACGGCCAACGCCGCTGCAAAGTCGGGATCGTTGCTTTTCTCACCAGGGTGAAACCGAAGATTCTCAAGAACGACGATATCGCCCGGCCTCAACGTCTTGACAAGCACGTCCACCTCCGGCCCGATGCAGTCGGTCGCCATTACCACACGGTTGTCCGGTAGCAGCTCCTGCAGTCGATGGGCAGTGGGCGCCAGGCTATAACTGGCCTCGATCCCCTTGGGGCGCCCCAGGTGGGAAGCCAGAATCAAAGCCGACCCTTGCTCCAGCAGATACTGAATCGTCGGCAGAGCAGCCTGGATGCGGGTGTCATCGGTGATCTGGCGATGCGCATCCAGTGGCACGTTGAAATCGACCCTCACAAAAACACGCATTCCTGCTACGTCGATATCCCGAACTGTTTTTTTGTTCATGTCCTTCTCCTGAACAAGAAATGCGTGATACGATTCCCGTGAAACCACGTGCGTTGATGCACCTCGCTTCACTTTTCACGTATCACGCATTTGTTTCGCGTCTCTCTTTGCCGAATTGCCTTCTGGAATCAACAATTCACAATTGGCAATTCACCAATTAACAATTAAAGCCCTTTGTCCGTCATCAACTTGCAGAGGTCGGCAACGCGAACGGAGTAGGCCCATTCATTGTCGTACCAGGTAACAACCTTGGCCAACTTGCCGTCAAGCACCTGGCAGAATTCCAGATCGACGATGCTGGAGCGGTCATCGCCCTTGAAATCCATGCTGACCATGGGACCGACGACCACTCCCAGGATACCTTCCAGGTCGCCTTCAGCGGCATCCAGGAAAGCTTGGCGGAGTTCCTCGGTATTCGTTTCCTTTTCCAACTCGGCCACAAAGTCCACCACTGAAACCGTGGGAGTGGGAACCCTCATGGCCATGCCATCGAACTTGCCTTCCAGAGAGGGGATCACCAGGGCAACAGCCTTGGCAGCGCCCGTGCTGGTCGGGATGATGTTCAGAGCTGCCGCGCGAGCCCGGCGCATGTCCTTGTGGGGCAGATCCAGGATCTTTTGATCGTTGGTGTAGGAATGGATGGTGGTCATCAGACCCTTGACAATGCCAAAATTATCGTTGACAACCTTGGCTGCCGGGGCCAGACAGTTGGTGGTGCATGAGGCGTTGGAGACGATGTGATGCCTGGCCGGATCGTATTCGTCATCGTTGACGCCCAGTACCAGAGTCAAGTCCTCGCCCTTGGCGGGAGCAGTGATAATAACCTTCTTGGCGCCAGCCTCGATGTGCTTGCCGGCCGTCTCACCCGTGCGGAACACGCCGGTAGACTCGACCACGATATCCACGCCCAGCTCGCCCCAGGGCAAGTTGGCAGGATCGCGCTCGGCAAAAACCTTGACAGTTTCGCCATCGACGACGATGTTGCCATCCTTGACTTCGATCTCGCCAGGATACTTGCCGTAGTTGCTGTCATACTGGAGTAGCTGTGCGTTGGTTTCGGCATCGAAAAGATCATTGATGGCAACAACTTCGATTTCGCCGTCGTATTTTTCCTGGATGGCTTTGAAGACCTGGCGGCCAATACGGCCAAATCCGTTGATACCAACTTTAACTGACATTGTATTTTTCCTCCTCGATGGAAAGGGTGGTTCGTAGCGCCTTTCGGCGCTGAATTATCGGACTGACAGAACTGCCAGCTAATCGCTTTTTGCTATCCAATCTACAAGTATACCATACTCTTGGAATCAGGAATATGACGCAGCGCATGTTACAGAGCAGGTTCTGCGTGAATATCCATGATGACTCGGGCCAATTTGGCCGGATCGTGACGCCATGGATGGGATTCATCGATTACGTCGGCCGTAAGCAGCAGGTACTCCTCGGGTGATGTGGCCGGCAATGCAACGGGCTCCAGGTGCGATTGATCTCCCGTGCTGGCGACGAGATGATCGTTGGCCAGGACAACAGGCAACAGGTCACCCACATGGCGGCGCAAGGCTTCGACGTGGGCCTCCGTATCGAAATCAGCGGTCTCACCCGGCTGGGTAGCGACATTGACCACGTATATCCTGGTCGCCGACGACGCCTGTATGGCTGCCGCGATGCTGGGAACCAGCAGATTGGGCAATACACTGGTGAAGAGGCTGCCCGGGCCGGCGACAATGATCTCCGCTTCCAGGATCGCCCGAATCGCTTCGGGATAGGCTGTTACCTTCTCCGGTTGCAAAAAGATCCGCTCGATCTGCTGACGGGCCGCCGGAATGGCCGATTCTCCCACAACACGACGCCAACCATGCCCATTGCTGCCATCGGCTACCCGCAAGTCGGCAGCCAATGTCACTTGCTGGAGAGTGGAAGGAATCACCCGGCCACGTACCGCCAGCACACGGCTCGATTCCATCACACCTGCCTCAAAACTGCCGGTTACGTCGCTCATGGCGGCTATGAAGAGATTGCCGAAATTGTGCCCCTCCAGTCCATAGTCATCGGTGAACCGGTATTCGAACAGGTTCCCCGTCAGCCCTTCCGCCTCGGAGAGAGCAACGATGCACTGGCGGATGTCGCCAGGGGGTAACATCCCGGTGGCCTGCCGCAACAGACCGGAACTGCCTCCATCATCGGCAACAGAGACGATGGCTGTGATGTTATCCGAGTATTCCTTGAGTCCCCGCAGCAGGGTTGACAGGCCAGTGCCACCGCCCAACGCAACGATGCGCGGGCCTCGCCGGCGCTGATGGTGTCGAATCATTCGCCGTGCCACATCCGAGTCACCAGGCCTGACAAAGGGGTTCAACAGGGAGCGACCAAGTTGGTAAAGAGACAGAACAGTCAGGCCAATCCCCAGGCCTCCCAGGAGCAGCGCACGTGCCGAACGGGGAAGAAACTGCAGGGTCAGGTAATAGACGACCGAAGGCAAGCTGACATCAGCGTACAAATAGCGCAGAAGATATGCCAGGCCCAGCGCCAGCAACACGATGCCCAGCACCAGCAAGATGAGCCAGCGCTTGATATGCATTCCCGGACGTAACCAAATCAGGGTCGAGTCGTGCTCGATATTAGGCATCTAAACTGTTTCCGCCGTAAACACACCGATGCTGCCGGCGACATACTTGCCGGCAGCACAAGGATTGACCAATCATGATTATAATCGAACCAATCGGGGAAGTCAAAGAAAATTGGCTCAATCTCGCAACCCCGCTATAATCGAACTATGAGAGTCATTGCAGGTATTGCCAAAGGACGCAGGCTTCAGAGTGTGCCAGGAGAGGGCACACGTCCCATATCCGATCGTGTGAAATCAGCTCTGTTCAGCATTCTGGTGTCTCAGGATGCGATCAGGGACAGCCGCTGGTTGGATCTGTTCGGAGGCACGGGCGCAGTTGGCATCGAAGCGCTCAGCCGCGGTGCGGGAACTGTCGTATTCGTCGAACGGTCGGGAAAAGCACTCGAGGTAATTGGACAGAACCTTAGCAGTACCGGACTGGGTGACCTGGGCAAATCCCATGTGGTTCGAGGCGATGCATTCACCTACGTGGACCGTCCTGATCTGGAAGCTTTCGACATTATCTACGTGGCGCCACCCCAATATCACGACCTCTGGAAAAAGGTGCTAACCATCATCGACCGGCGCCCCGACCTGTTGAGCGAATTGGGGCAGGTCATCGTCCAGATCCATCCCAAGGAAGATGATGAGGGTCTTCCTCTGGCCAATCTGGAACGCTACGACCAGAGGCAGTACGGCAGCACCCGCCTGATTTTCTTCGAGTTGAGCGGTGATTGAGTCAAACGATTGGTAAGATAGACCACCACCTCTTTATCCTCATATTCACCTGGTTTCGAGCCCAAAATGCTCGCAGTAGCGGTTGAAGAGGTTATGCGCCTGCAGGTAGCAGGAGTTTGGACTGAGGAAGTGAGAAAATTCAAATGTGATGGCCTTTTCCAACTGCGCTTGTCGGGCAGCCTCCAGTTTGAGAAGCAGTTTTTCCCATTTGATGGGAAGGAACTTGATCGGCATATCCCGGTCAAAGGTTTCGATGTTGGTCCAACAGTGTAACCGGTTCTTTTCTGCCAGGATTTTGTTGATGGCCAAATATTCCGGCAATTCGTGGAAATCGACATGTCCGTCTTGAAAGGCAACAATATCAACGGCCCCGGCAATACCGGCCATGATTTCGTTCCATTCTTGCTCATGTTGTCTGGGGGTGATGCGGTCTGTTTTTTCAATGGATGCATCAAAGCTCCAGACGGCCTTGACTCCATCAATCCAGGGCGAGATCAGTACCGGCAACCCCCCTGAGACCTGTTTGCACTGATGGCCCATTTTTGCGTAAATGTCGATGATTCCGCCGGTGCGGCGGCTTACTTCTTGCGAGAGATACCAGCCTTTGAATGCTGCGCGTTGGCCGTATTTTGCCCACACTTCATCAATGACAGCCAGGTTGATGTCCACCTCCTTTCGGTAGTCGCCCTGATGCCAGTACTGGCCAGAATCGTACAGGCCAAAATAGAAGGCCATGCCGTGCTTTTCGCTTAACCTCAAAAACAAGTCAACCAGATCAATGGGCGGGCGATAACAATTTTCCTTTTTTTTGCAATACTTCGGAGGAATAGGTTAGCCACCGTTTATGTCCGCAACGAATTAAGATGACTGTATCAATGCCAATCATTTTCATCGTCTGGAAATCACGATCCCACTCATCAGGCCCCCAATTTTGGTGGACAATGTCGTGGCTGATTTCATCCAGAAACGTTCCCGTCAATTTCATTTGTGATTTATCCTTTAACCCCGGTCAGGGCGATGCCTTCGGTAAACGTGCGTTGGGTGAAAAAGAAAAGGATCAAGATGGGCAGCATAGTTAGGGTATTATCACGGCTTTTCCCTGTTGTCAAGACTCTTTGTGAAAATGGCAGCACTTTTGAATGTGAGTCCCGCCTCCGTTGACGCCTGCGCAACGGCGTGGTACGATGATGCAGTCACTGAATCCTGTCTAGTTTCCGACCTGCCCGAAAGGACGCCCCATGAACGCCGATCTTCTCATTCTGAATGCTCATCAACTTCTGACCTGTGCCAGCCCCGCCGGACCCAAAAGGGGCCACGATCTGGCCGACCCAGGGCTGGTCGAAAATGGGGCGATCGCCGTTCTTGAGGGCCAGATTGTTGCCGCCGGCACGACGCCCGAGGTGCTGAAACAGGTCGACGATCCGGAAGCAGCCATCATCGTCGACGCCGCCGACCGAGTCGTTTTGCCGGGCTTTGTCGATCCCCATACCCATCTCCTGTGGGCCGGCGACCGGGCCGGCGAGTTCGAGATGCGTATCGCCGGTGCAAGCTATATGGAAATCATGGACGCAGGCGGGGGAATCATGAACACCGTGCGGGCCACCCGTGCCGCCACTATCGATCAACTGATAGAGGAAACCCTTCCCCGATTGGACAGCATGATCATGCACGGCACCACCACTGCTGAAGTCAAGACAGGCTACGGGCTGGATACCGAGACGGAGATCAAGATGCTGGATGCCATTCGCCTCCTGGACGAGCAGCACCCGCTAGACCTTATTCCCACATTCCTTGGCGCTCACGCTGTCCCCCCGGACTACGCGGATACCCCGGACAGGTTCGTCGATTTGCTGGTTGAAGAGATGTTGCCTGCGGTCGCCGAATTGCGGTACCGGGTCGAAACGCCCGATGGCGGTTATTATGTGCGGGCAGCCGATTTCTGTGACGTGTTCTGTGAGGTCGGGGCCTTCGATGTGGCCCAGAGTCGGAGGATACTGGAAACCGCCAGAGACCTGGGCCTGGGGCTGAAGATCCACGCGGACGAATTCGAACCCCTGGGCGGCTCGACACTGGCCGTGGAACTGGGCGCCATCAGCGCCGATCACCTGGTATGCACCACCGACGAACAACTGAGGGTCCTGGCGACTTCCGACACGGTCGCCGTGTCGCTGCCCGGCACCCCCTTTGGGCTTGGACATGATCGTTACACACGCGCCCGCACCCTGATCGATCAGGGTGCAGCCCTGGCCCTGGCGACCGACCTGAACCCGGGCACCTGTTGGGGAGAGTCGATGCAGTTCATCATCTCCCTGGCATGCCGCTCCATGCAATTGACCCCGGCCGAGGCAATCTGCGCAACCACCATCAACGGCGCGCACGCCCTGGGGCTCGGTGACTACCTGGGCAGCCTGGAGGTGGGCAAACAGGCCGATATCCTGGTCCTCGACATTCCCGATTTCCGCCACCTGGGCTATCGTTTCGGCACCAACCTGGTGGAGACCGTCATCAAACGGGGGGCTGTGATCTAAAATAAAAACGAGGATGCTTCCGGAAAGGGGCATCCTCGTTGCCGATGCTGAATATCGATCAGGCTATCGGGTATGGACTTTCACGTTACCAGCGTACACATCGTACGTACCTGAAGGATCGGACGGGTTGCTGCACCAGGTATCGAATTCTGACTGCGTCATGTTTTGAACGTAGACCATTTCGTCCACGCTGGGCTCCCCGTTATCGATTACCTTGATGGCGCGCCAGGACCAATCGCCTGATAGGCCGGTATCGCCGCCGAAATACGCCACGTTTCCCTCAATCAGTACGCATTCAACATCCTCGATCGTCCAGGGTGTTCCTCCCGGAGGATCTACCTGGTAAGTGGATACATACCCTTTTTCAGGCCGGTTCCCCTTGGCCTCATGAGCATTGAAGGACATTTCCCACTGCGAGCCATATACCGTCCGCCAGACCGTGCCCGTGGCCTTGTCTGCAGGACCGCCGGCGAAGGCTGCCGTTGACAGAACCAGCATGATCGCCATGGCAAGCATGGCCACCTGAAAAGCCTTTTTCATCGTTTCACCTCCTGAAACTAGACCTAAATGGAATTCTTTTGGAGCAAATCGCCCCGGGTCTCTTGACCCTATTCAAACATTCGCGCCGGGAAAAAGCAACAATTATGACAAAACTTACATCAAGAATCGGCTTTTCCAGATTTGGCGCTCCCTGGATGAACAGCCTTCAATACCAGGATTGCTGCTGTCGTCGGTTTGAACCGTTGGCGTGGGTCTGCACCTGTGCTATAATCGAAACTCTGTCATTAACCTTCACAATTGACAATTTGAAAGAGGTATCCCTTGATCAACACAGATCGACTCGTTGACACTTTTTTGGAGTTGGTTAGAATCGATAGCCCCAGCGGACAGGAAGAAACCATCGGCAAATACCTGGCCCAACGACTGCAAGGCCTGGGGCTGACAACCGGGAGGGACGAGCTTGGCAACCTCATCGGTCGATTGGAGGAGGGCACAGGCGAAACTCTGCTGCTCAGCGCTCACATGGACACGGTGGGCACCGACACAGGCATCGAACCAGTCATACGGGACGGAGTGATCTACAGCTCCGGCGACACCATCCTGGGCGGCGATGACAAATCGGGGGTCGCGGCAATTCTTGAAGTCTTGACCCTTCTGAAGGAAAAAGGGCTTGCTCACCCTCCTTTGGAGGTTGTTTTCAGCGTGGGCGAGGAGTTGGGTCTTTACGGCGCCCGAAACCTGGATACGAAGATACTTTCGGCAAAACAGGGGCTGATCATGGACTCCGGCGGGCCGACCGGTCATATCGTCGTCTGCGCTCCCGGCCAGGATAGCCTGGTCTTCACAGTGCATGGTGTGACTGCCCATGCCGGTGCTGAGCCCGAGAAGGGCATCAACGCGATCCGCGTAGCGTCCGAAGCTATCGCTGCCATGCCCATGGGACGGATAGATACCGAAACCACCTGCAACATCGGTATCATCTCAGGCGGCACGGCGCGCAATATCGTCCCGGCAAGTACGCGCGTGGTTGGTGAAGCCAGAAGTCGTGACCCAAAGAAACTGAAAGCCCTGACCGAAGAAATCGTCTTGTCCTTCCAACAGGCGGCAGAAAACCACGACGCCAGCGTTGAGATGGAGATCACCCGCGCCTATGACGCCTACCGGGTGCCCGAGAACACCCCTATTGTCCAGATCGTAAGCCAGGCAGCGCGGGAGTTGGGGCACGAGGTCATGCTGAGCGACAGCGGTGGCGGTACCGATGGCAACATCTACAACGCTGCCGGCATCCAATGCATTGTCTTGAGTACAGGAATGAAAGAGGTGCACACGGCCAACGAACATATCGCCATAGCGGACATGGCAGCGGGCACCGCATTGCTGCTTGAAGCAGTAACTCGACTGGCTTCGTAACGGAAGGAACCAGCCCACATGGACGACCTTCTCGGTCTCGACACCTGGGGCACCGATCTAATTTTGGCAGTCCAGTCGATCAGTAATGACACCCTGGATTCCTTTTTTCTGGCAATCACAGAACTGGGAAATGCTGAAGCCTTCCTTGTTATCATGGCATTGGTCTACTGGAGCATCAATCGTCAATGGGGGCTACGTCTGACGGTACTGGCGATGCTGTCTACCTGGACCAACGAGTTTTTCAAGGTTATCTTCAGGCTGCCACGCCCCAATCCAGCTATCGTACGCCAGCTGGTCCACGAGCAGACCTACGGCTTCCCCAGCGGACATGCCCAAACTGGTGCGGTAATCGTGTGGGGTTACCTGGCCGCCAAGGTTCGAAAAGGGTGGTTCACCGCGCTGGCAGTCCTGCTCATCTTCCTGATCGGGTTCTCCCGAGTCTACCTGGGTGTCCATTATCCCCAGGATGTGCTGGCAGGCTGGATTCTTGGAAGCCTGATTCTGGTGATCTGGCTGCACTACGAGGAAAGCCTCGCTGCCTGGTGGAAACAGCTGGAAGTCCGATCCCAAGTCATGGTCATCATCGCCGGTATATCGGCGATGCTCTTCCTGATGCCTACCGACGCGACAGGCCATTACCCGAACGAAACCGCTGCCACCCTTGCAGGCACGCTTCTCGGCGTTGGCATCGGCACGATCCTGGAAAACAAGATGGTTCAATTCCGCGTGGATGGTTCCGTGGGACGCCGCCTGCTTCGTTATCTGGTAGGCATCATTTTTGTTGGTTCCATCTATGTGGCGGGCTCCCTGCTGCCCGAGTTTGAACCCTGGGCGCTGGATATCGTAGTCCGGGTAACTCGCTACAGCCTGGTCGGGCTCACTGTGGCCTGGTTGGCACCCCTGCTATTCATCCGCCTTCGATTGGCTGACAGCGACCTTAACCTTAGTTGAAAGAGCATAGATTGACCTTGCCATGCGCTCCCTGAAAGTTATCTGGTCCAGCTTTCGCTCACTTTACGATGAGCTTTTTCTCATGATTGGCCTCAGCCTGCTCTGGTGGCTGGCCGTCGTCACGATTGTGGCAGGGCCTCCCGCAACTACGGCACTGGCATCCATTGGCTACCGACTGGGAAATGGTCAACGAGTCGGTCTGGATCACGCCAAGGAATCTTTTCTTGGCCATTTCTGGCTTAGCTGGAAGCTGGGTTTGGCAGGATTGGTGGGCATGGCGGTAATTTTCGGCAATATCTTCTTCTACAACAGTCTGGACAACTGGCTGCGAACCCTGGTCATCCTCTTCCTTTATCTGGCGATTGCCTGGATCGCCATCCTGTTGTATGTGTTCCCCATGCCAGAAGCCATGGAAACGCCTGGAGCGCTGGATATCCTGCGAAATGCAGCCATCATGGCCCTTGCCAGCCCGGGATTCACGTTTCTAATCCTGCTCGGCCTGGCAATCGTGTTAGCAATTTGTCTTGCCCTGCCGTTTCTTCTATTGTTGATCGCCCCGGGGATCATAGCGATCATCAGCGGTACGGCACTTGCCGACCGGATCGCAGTAGCCGAAGAGAAGCAGAATAGCTAGCTGCTGAAAAGTGAGTAACAGACATGCTTGAGAGTTTACGAATCATTCCGCTGGGTGGCCTGGGTGAAATCGGCAAAAACATGATGGTCTTTGAATATGGCGATGACATCATGATCGTCGACGCAGGAATCATGTTTCCCTCCAACGATATGCTGGGGGTGGACCTGGTCCTGCCGGACTGGAGCTATCTGAGAGACAAGGTTGATCAGATTCGCGGAATCGTCATCACCCACGGCCACGAGGATCATTTGGGGGCGCTGCCCTATTTTCTCCACGACCTTGAATTGGATGTTCCCATCTATGCCACTCGCCTGGTACAGGGTCTCATCGACCGGAAGTTACGCGATGCCAAGCTTCAAAAGCAGTGTGAGCGGGTAGAAATCAAGGCGGGCGAGCCCTTCCTCCTCGGCCCATTCGAGATAGAGGGAATCTCCTTCAATCATTCCATTCCCGACGGCGTTGCGCTGGCAATCCGCACCCCGGCTGGCATGGTTCTGCATTCGGGTGATTTCAAATTCGACTATTCACCGGTACATGGCACAAGCCCCGATTTCGGTCGCCTGGCCCAGTTGGGCGCTGAAGGCGTCATGGTACTGCTGGCAGACTCGACCGGCGCCGAGCGCCCTGGCTGGACTCCGTCGGAAGCTATCATCGCCGATGCATTCGATCGCATCTTCCGGGACGCACCTGGCCGCATTATCGTTTCTACCTTCGCCTCCCTGCTCAGCCGGGTTCAACAGATTCTTGACGCAGCCCACGCGCACCGGAAAAAGGTTGCCCTTGCAGGCTACAGCATGCTACAGAATGTCAAGATCGCTCGCAAGCTGGGCTACCTGAACGTGCCCCGCGGTACACTGATAGAGCTGGAGAAGATCAAGTCCCTGGATCCAAAAAAGACGGTAATCATTACCACAGGGGCCCAGGGACAACCGGAAGCCGCTCTGGCACGGATCGCAACCAACAAGCACAGGGATATCAAGATCATTCCCGGAGACACCGTCATTCTCAGTTCGCACCCGATTCCCGGTAACGAAGAGATGATCTCCGAGATGATCAACCGCCTCTTTCGACGCGGTGCAGAAGTCATTTATCCACCCCTGGCGCCAGTGCACGTGAGCGGACATGCGGCACAGGAAGAAATGAAGCTGCTGTTGACCCTGACCAGTCCGGAGTACTTTGTGCCGGTACACGGCGAATTACGCCATTTGAAGGCCCATGCCAGACTGGCGAAAGAGGTCGGCGTTCCTGAAGATTACATCCTGACGGTGGAGAACGGCACCGTACTCGAATTTGACGAAGATGGCGCCCTGATCAGGGAGCGAATTCCTGGCGGCTACATCTTTGTGGACGGTAGCCGGGTCGGGGATATTGGGCCCTCAGTACTGCGCGACCGCGACGTTCTGGGATCCCACGGATTCGTTATGGTGGCTTTCGTATGGAACAGCGAAACGCGCAAGGTCGAGGGCCAGCCCGAGATTATCTCCAGAGGATTCATTTACGAAAAAGAGTCCCAGGACCTTCTTTCCGGCGCCCGCGATCACCTGATCGAAACATTGGATGACACATCTCGTGTCAGCAAACGAGGCATCGAGGAGGCTTCCCGCCTGGCTCTTTCCCGCTACTTCTACGAGCAGACCGGCCGCAGGCCACTTGTGGTTCCCATGGTCGTGATTGTCTAATCCACTCCCTCCACCTTAGCTCGATTCCCGCCGCGGCATTCCACATTCGCGACAGAACCGGTCATTACTAGCATACTTGGCTCCGCAGGTGGGACAGAATTTATCGATGCCCGGACCGACAGATATCGACCGATCCACAGGTTGGGTGGATTGAGGTCCTGCTTCTCTTGCCATTCGCCGCCGAGCCTGTCTCGATGTAGGTTGCCGACGACTTCGCAGGAAGTTCAGAGCGAGGAACAATAGTCCCAACAGCGAGGCAACGCCAATAGCTCCAACGGCGTATGGCAGCCACTCCGGCGAGGAAGCCGCGTCGGTCGTTACTTCACCTTCCCGATCAACAGGAATCGCCGAACGTATCGTGGGATCCGAATCCGACTTGACGTAGCTGACAGAAACTGGCACCTCTGCCCCTGCCACCTGCGACCCAAGACTCTTGATGAATTCAGGATTGCCTGAAGAGTCGCTGCCTGGCTCCAGTGAAGGAGATAGCGTCAAATCGCTGGATCGGGCAGGTTGGCGAAATCTGAGGATCGTTTCCTGGCTATCCAGGGGAACAACAAGGGAAAGATCGAACTGGCGATCGGGAGGTGAGGAGAGCACATCTGCATAAAATTCGACCACAAATTGGGCAGAGTCTACATTGAAGGAAAGCAGTTGCCCTTGACCTGTCTCTTCGCTCTGCCAAGGCAGGTTCAAGAGATTTCCGTCCTCAGCCCGAAAGGCCACAGCATTGACGATAGCATCCTCCGGTACCGGAATACGAAGCGACTGAGGGAATACCGTCCCCTCGTCAAGAATCCCCTCATAAATGACAAGCACCGACGGCTGGTCATGCTCGGGCCAAACGGACATCTGCCAGAGTTGGAGCTCAGCATCCAGGGGTTGTGCTGTAACTGGGATCACAAGAAGGATCAAGGCAAGGATTAGCCCCAGGGATTTCAATCCCTGTTGCCTGCGATCAACGATCCTGGTTGCCATACTTTTTTCCTCTCAAAATGAAGTCTTGTTCTACTGCAACGACCATTGTACTCGTAGAGAGGATCATCTGCAACCTTTTCTGCCCTGAACATGGCTCATCCTGACGGGGACCCCCGAGGACAGAAGCGGTTCCGGCGGAAGCCGTCGCTTCGGTCTTTCAGAGCCTTTTTACTTTACCCTTTCTCTTTATTAATTGAATCCAGTAGCAGCAGTAGGGGCTGTGGAAATGTGCAAAAGAGGGAAACCGGGTTTTCGTGGCACAACATGTCGGCCCGCTGAGACGTAAGGACACGAGAGATGGATATCTCTCAAGGGAGCGTTATCCCGTATCTCTGTTAACAGACAGGGGAAAGCGTTGCTGGTCATCCACAGGTCTTCCAGTCTCCGATTCCGGCATTTTTTGTGCGATGAGAAATCTATTTAGTTGTTGCCTTCATCGGCGTAACTAGATAGCGCTGAACTCGGGCGAATCGATCCGACAGATGAATTTTATTGGGAGGATTCTTTTCCACCACGCGCATCGGGTTGTTCCCTGCCGCCTGGTGGATAACCGGGTGAGCTGCCTGGAGCTTTCTGGATGGCGCTTCTCTGCAAGCCTCAACCTCTCCCCTTCCCAACCTGGGAAGCCCATCGCTTCGTTCTGGGGGCTGCGCACGGGGCTGGGGGGTGGGTAAAAAGCATCAAAAAGAGAAGTGAAAGCTCTTCCCTGGAGTGGTTGACAAGACTTGCTCTTCTGAATTACAATGCCACCGCTGCGTAGTCCACCCATCTTATTGAATTGAGAGAGTGACAGGTGAAGGTTCTGACGTATAATGTTCATATGTGGGAGGGGATGGATGGACGGATGGATGTTGAGCGCCTGGCCGTCATCATCGAGGAGAGTGGCGCCGACATCGTTTCCCTGAACGAGGTATTGCATCCGGTCTATTCCCACTCTCAGGAACGTTGGCTTCTGGCCGAGCTTGCCGAATTGCTGCGAATGAAATGGGCGTTCGGTGAGAGTGGTCGCATTGTGCAGACTCCTGGCTGGTGGGGTCCGATAGGCAATGCCGTTCTGAGCCGCCAACCCATCGAGTCTGGTGATAACTATTCTCTTCCCTCCTTTCCCTTAACTCAGAATAGAAACCTGCTCATTACCCGAACGACCGCCGACTCTGGGAGAGCCTTTACCATTTACTCGACCCACCTCGACCATGCCTTTGAGGGAACGCGCCTCTGGCAGATTCGAGGTGTCCTGGATCAACTGCGATCAATGGTCGATACCAATCATTTGTTGATGGGAGATTTCAATACCCCGGGGCCAACGGGCCCAAATATGCGTCGTTTTGCGCCTCCCCTCATCAGAGTTCTTCGAAGAGAAGGCTATGTGGATGCGTTCCTGGCGGCTGGTCGTGGCGATGCAAGTACGTTTTATTACGGATGGCCCTTTCGGATCGATTATATTTTCGTTCCTCAGCCCATTGCCGGGAAGCTTGTATCCTGCCGGACATTGAGTGGTCCCCTTGTCGACCTGGCTTCTGACCACCGGCCGCTTCTGGCTGAATTCGATTGGTCGATTGGCCATTAGTCATGCGACTACTTACCTACAACATCCACGGCTGGCGAGGCGGTGATGGCGCCTTGAACCTGGATCGATTGCTTCGGATCATTGAGGCCAGTGATGCCGATATTGTGGCATTGAACGAGGTTTTCCATCCATTCTCGCTGCCCGACTCGGACCGGACAGCATTGGATATTCTTGCCGATGCTTTGGGTATGAGCTACGCCTTCGGAGTTGCTCTCACTCCTCAATTTGCATTTTCACCTCTATCCTCTTACGGCAATGCATTGCTTTCCCGTTTCGACATTCTGGCCCATGCGGGACATCACCTGACGCCAATTGGAGGGCACGAGCAGCGAGGCCTGCTGGAAGCCCGGTTGCTTCTGCCTGATAGCCCTTCTCCCCTGTCCGTTTATGTTACCCACCTGGACCATCGAAGCGAAGCTGTCCGGCTCCGGCAATTGAACTCAGTACTGCAGTGGACGAACCGGGATAGGGAACGCCGACATCTGTTGTTAGGCGATTTTAATGCGCTGGCGCCGCAGGATTACGAGGGCCGGGCCGGTGATCTGGATGATCTGAGGGACCGTCAGGAAACAGCGCATATGGTCGCTGACGGCCTGCAGGTCGTTCCCCATATTCTGAGCCGGGGCTATAGCGACGCTGGCGCCTCTGGCGAGGAGGGACGCCAGCCGACCTTCCCTGCTGAAAGACCGGTGATACGGATCGACTATGTTTGGGTCTCTCCGGCAATGGCTGGAGCGATTCGTTCCTGCGGACGATGGAGGACCGATGAAACGGCGATAGCGTCCGATCACCTGCCCGTCTTCGCTGATTTCGAAGGCTGGCGCTGACGAGGAAAAGTCCAGAGGGTGGAGAATTCTATGGCATCGACGAATCCGCAAGAGCATGTAGATCGTCTCAAACGGGTCACCAGGCGCCCCGACCACGATCTCGGTGGGCGCGTTCCTCCCGGTCAGTTTCTGACCGAACGCTTTCCCGTTTTGCACTACGGAGAGGTGCCTGAGATCAACCTTGAAACATGGGATTTCCATGTTTCCGGGCTGGTCAAAAAACCGCTTCGGCTGACATGGCAGGAGTTTCGTTCGTTGCCCGAGACGACCCTCACAACAGACATTCACTGTGTGACCCGGTGGAGCAAATTGGATACCACCTGGAGTGGCGTTCGCTGGCAAGATTTTCTGTCTGCCCTGGGGATCAGGTTTTCTCTCGATGCCAGCCATGTAATGGTTCATTGCGAGCATGGTTTCACGACAAATCTGTCCCTGGAAGCGCTGAACGATGATGAAACTATGTTTGCCTGGTCATATGAGGGCCAGCCGATCACGCCAGAACATGGATGGCCCTTGCGGCTGCTTGTCCCGAAACGGTATTTCTGGAAAAGCGCGAAGTGGATTCGGGGCATCGAGTTCATGGCAGCGGACCAGCCAGGGTTCTGGGAACGCAATGGCTATCACATGGAGGGTGATTACTGGAGGGAAGAGCGCTTCGGTTGGTAGATCGACAGAATTGATCTCTGAGTCAGACTGCAAGGAGGACCAACATGGCCAAAGGCAAAAAGAGATCGAACACCAAGGTGGAGCAAGACAAGTACCTGTTAGGATTGGATCTGGGCGGCACGAAGATTCTGGCCGCAGTTGTGGATTCCGACGGCAAGATCGTGGGAGAGGCCAAAAAAAGGACCCAGGCTTCTCTGGGACCGGACAAAGTCATTGACCGGATCGTCGAGACTGCATCCGAGGCTATCACAGATTCGGAGGTGAGGCCCAAGGATATGCTGGCGGCAGGCATTGGCGCGCCTGCGCCGGTCGACGTCCAAACCGGCACTGTCTTTGCTCCCCCTAACCTGCCAGGCTGGGATGTGGTACCATTGGGAGACCTGTTGGAAAAGGGCCTTGGCATACCGGTGATTGTCGATAACGACGTCAATCTGGGTACCTTTGGCGAACATGAACTGGGTGCTGGGCGGGGTACCCGGCATATGGTCGGGATTTTTGTTGGCACCGGGGTTGGCGGTGGCGTGATCGTGAATGGCAAGCTCCACAGAGGGATTCGCTACTCAGCTGGCGAAGTTGGGCACATGATCATGGTGCCCGACGGACCTTTGTGTGGATGTGGTCGCAGAGGTTGTCTCGAGGCTCTGGCCAGCCGGACGGCAATGGAGCGAGATGTTCGCGCTGCCATGGCTGCTGGAAGGCCGACGGTGGTTGGTGATCTGATGGCCGCCTCCGGTCGTGATCGACTGACCAGTGGTACGATCAAAAAGGCAGTCAAGGCCGGCGATGAGGTCATGATCGAGGTAATTGGGAAGGCGCAATACTACCTGGGTTTACTGTCAGCCAACCTGGTGGATTTTATGGATCCTGAAATGCTTGTGTTTGGTGGCGGTGTTGTGGAAGCCCTGGGAGAGAGTTTCCTGGAGCCCATTCGAACGACGGCTCGCAGCTATTTTCTTCAGCAGCGCGATATGGATAAGGTCAAGTTTGCACCTGCTACCCTGGGCGACTATGCGGGAGTTCTGGGGGCAGCGATGCTTGCTGCCCAAATGGTCGACGGAGAAGTCTAACCTGGATCAACCCGCGCTGAACGCAAAGGGTGATCTTGTCTTGAGGAGGATTCGATAGGGTATGAAGGCCGTTGTGATGGCCGGAGGTGCGGGATCACGGCTACGTCCCTTGACGGTGGGGCGGCCGAAGCCGATGGTGCCTTTGGTAAACAAACCGGTTCTTGCTCACATTCTCGATCTCCTGCGACAGCATGACATCACAGATGTGGTTGTCACGCTGCAGTATATGGCGAGCATGATAGAGGACTATTTCGGTGATGGCAGTGCCCTCGGAATGCGAATCACCTATGTGGTCGAAGATAGTCCCCTGGGCACGGCCGGCAGCGTTCTCAATGCACGGCAACATCTGGATGAGACCTTTCTGGTCATCAGCGGCGATGCTGCGACCAACTTCAACCTGCAGGAAATCGTTGAAAGCCACAGGAAAAATGATGCTCCTGCAACCATCGTGCTTCACCCGGTCCGGGAACCGCGGGACTACGGCGTGATCGTAACCGATGGTGAAGGCCGCATTACCCGGTTTCAGGAAAAACCAAGTTGGGGCGAGGTTGCATCGGATACGGTCAACACCGGAATCTATGTCCTTGAGCCGGAGGTCCTCGATCTGATTCCTGGTGGGCAGCCCTATGACTGGGGCAGCCAGGCGTTTCCTTCTATGTTGTCTGATGGACTGACTCTCTACGGCTGTATTCCTCACGGCTATTGGTGCGATATCGGTAACTTCGCCGAATACCGCGGCGCGACCGATGCTGTTCTGGGAGGACGGGTATGTGATCTGGCTACCCTCGGAACCCACATCGGCGGCGATATATGGGTAGGGCGAGATGTCCAGATCGCTCCCGATGCCCAACTCTTCGGCCCGATCTATCTCGGCAACGAGGTCCAGGTCAAGGGAAAAGTGGTCATACGCGGTCCCAGCGTCGTGCGGGATTATTCGATCGTAGACAACCGTGCTCAAATCGACCGAAGCATCATCTGGCGAAACTGCTATATTGGAGAGGATGCGGAGTTGAGAGGAGCTATTGTAGGGCGCCAGTGCAGCATCAAGGCCAAAGCAGCGCTCTATGAAGGTGTGGTAATCGGCGAAAGTTGTCTCATTGGCGAAGGTGCCTTATTGCACGCCGGTATAAAGCTGTGGCCAGGCAAGGAAATCGACGCCGGGGCTGTGGTCAAAACCAGCATTATCTGGGGGTCGCAGGGCCGGCGGGTTCTGTTCGGGCGCTACGGTGTGACGGGTGTAGTAAACGTGGATCTGACACCTGAATTTGCCGCTCGCCTGGGTGCTGCTTTTGGTGCTACGTTGCCTCGAGGTTCAATCGTAACAATTAACCGGGACCCCCATCCCGGGTCCCGGATGCTAAAACGGGCCACTATTTCGGGCTTGCCCTCCGCAGGATGTCATGTGAGCGATTTGCGTTCCGTTCCTATTCCTGTGGCACGATTCTACACGCGCTATAGCCCGTCATCGGGTGGTGTGCACGTTCGCATTTCACCTCACGATCAACGGGTGGTCGACATTCGATTTTTCGGAAGCGACGGCCTGAATCTCAGCAACCACGAGGAGCGCACCATTGAGCGCGTCTTTTTCAGGGAGGATTTCCGCCGGGCCTATCTGGATGATGTGGGAACCATCGATTATGCGCTGGATGCGATTCCCCTATACCAGCAGGAATTTCTTGCCCACATCGATCAAAACGCCATTCGAGAGGCTTCCCTGGATGTCGTCGTGGATTATGCGTTTGCTTCGACCTCTCTGGTTATGCCCGAGCTTTTTCAGGAGCTGGGGGTCAATACGACCCCTCTTGGTGCCCGAATCGATGCCTCCTACATATCTCTGATGCGCGAGTCTTTTGAACAGGAGTGCAGCCGGCTGGCCACCATCGTCGCTGCCCTGGGCAGCGATTTGGGCGTCCGGCTGGACGTCGGCGGCGAGAAGATGTTTGTCGCCGATGAGAAGGGATCGTTGGTCTCTGATGGTATCCTGTGCGCTGCAATGGCAGAACTGGCCTTGCGAGCCAATCCCGGGGGCGTTATCGCTGTTCCGGTGAATCAATCGATGATCTTCGAGGAGATCGCCAGGAAGTATGGTGGCAGTGTCTTGCGTACCCGGGTAGACCTGGCCTCGCTGATGCAGGCGGGCAGCCAGGCGAAGGTGATCATGGCAGCCGATGGAATCGGCACCTATGTATTCCCGTCATTTGTTCCGGTTGCCGACGCGATGTTTGCAATGGCCAAGCTGCTCGAGTTTCTGGCTCAGCAGAACGTGCGCCTTTCCGAGGTTGTCTCAAGCCTCCCCTCTTTCCATGTCCAGTCTTCAATGGTGGATTGTCCGTGGAACGAAAAAGGAACCGTGATGCGACGACTCCATCAGAAGTACGCCGGATCAGATGTTCAGGTTGTCGATGGGATCAAGATTTTTCTCTCGGAGAACGAGTGGGTATTGGCCCGCCCGGATCCGGACCGCGCTCTGTTTCGCGTGACAGCGGAAGGCAAGACACCGGAACGGGCTCAGCAACTCCTGGACGAGCACACTCAAATGGTCGCCGCCCTTGCAGATGCAGCGGATTGACCCGCTGGGAAACGAATTTGTATCCGGTCCTGTTTTCTTTAGGAAGGCGAACCATATCGACCTATAGTGTCGTCATGGGGCTGTTCCTGCTGCTGGCGTTAATCTGGTTGGCCCGGGAGGACCACCGGCATAGGGACGGACGACTGAATGCAGCATTGATTGCTCTTTTCGCTGGTCTCGTTGGGGCCCGTGTGATTCACGTGTTCAGCAATTGGATCTACTTCAAGCAGCGTCCGGACGAAGTGTTCTCATTTGCCAGCGGCGGGCTGTCCCTTCATGGCGGTCTATTGATTGGAATAACAGGTCTGGCACTGGGTGCCTGGTGGAAGTACCGGACTGAAGGAGATGTGATTGGCCGCATATGGCAGTTAGCGTCGGCATTGATGGGGCCTTTTGCTCTGGTCTATTTGGGCGGCTGGCTGGCATGTCTGCTGGCAGGCTGTGCTTATGGCCGGGCGGTGGCGCCACCCCAGCGGGTTTATTCGCTCGATTGGCCAGATATCTATGGTGTGGTTGCCTTCCGGTGGCCAAGCCAGCTGATGGGGGTGGTTTTAGCATTTGCACTGCTGGCAATTGCCTTGCGCTGGCCTGATCGCCCCGGGTTATTTCTGGTTATCCTTGGATTGGGCGATTTTTTCATTGCATTCACTCGTGGTGACCTGGCTGTAAGTTGGGGTCCCCTGCTGGCGACGCAGTGGGCCGATCTGGTGATCGTTGCCACCGGACTTATGTTGACAATCTACCGACGACGACTGGCGACATCGCCGGTCTTTGGCACAACATCGACGACACATTGCTGAGGAGGTAACTATGTCGGTTAAGCGACTGGGAGAACAACGATGGGATCGAAAGCAGCTGGCCTTGACGCTGGTGTTTTTTCTGCTGGTGACGTTTTTTGCCGCACCGCTGGTCCATGCACAGGATGAAGAGCCAGAAGAGCAACCCTCTCAGGTGCACGTTGTCGTCCCTGGGGAGTCTCTCTATGGCATTGCCGCGCGCTATGGCGTTAGCCCCGGCGCTATAATTTCCGTGAACGATATTGGCAATCCCAACTATATCCGGACCGGTACCCGGCTGGTGATCCCCTCCAGAGAGGGGCAGACGGGGCTGGTGCACAGCGTCAAGCGAGGGGAAAGCCTGAGCAGCATCGCAACTCGTTATGGTGTCACAACCCTGGATATCATACGGGCAAACAATCTGATCGATCCCAATTATGTGTTTTCGGGCCAACGACTGATGATTCCTGTGGTTGAAGAGGGCAGCGAGGAAACACCAACCTTGGAGGATACGGTCGTTGTGCTGGAGGGAACCCCGCAACCGGGAGAGACTCCGCAATCTGAAGAAACGCCCGTCGCTACGTTCACGCCGCAGCTGGCGGCGACCGAGACACCCGAAGCCGTGCCGGCCCCCGAGCGGGCAAGCGGGGCTGCCTTCTGCCCAACGGGCTGCGAGTCGATAAGTATTTCAGCTCCATTCCCGGACGAGGTCGTCGACAGCCCTCTCTCAGTTAGCGGCTTTAGCAACGGCTTCCAGGAGGACCTGGTGGTGCGGGTCCTCGATCAGACCGGGCAGGAGATCGGCATCACCAACGCCGCGGTGAGGGATACTGACAGCAGTTTCTCCGCTGTCATCAACTACGTTCTGCCCGCGGAGACACAGCTGGGAAGGGTTCAGGTCTACAGCCTCAGTTCCCTGGATGGCGCCATTGAGCATTTATCCTCGGTGGTTGTGATTCTGCATGGCGCCGGCCTGGAGGAACAACTCAGTCTTCTGGAAAAGGCGGTCGAGGAGAAGGACTATGAGCAGATTGAAGAGCTCTTGATGGATGAATGGGTGATCGGTTTCTATCGATCTGAAGGGTTGGTCCTCAGGGCTGACGAAGCCATCGAGCAGCTCAAAGCCAACTACCTGGGGCCGGGCCAGGTGGCTGTCGATCTTGCTGTGGATGGCAGAGAGTTGTTGGCCGACCGCATCGCCTTTCCTGACAACGTGACGGCCGTGGTTTATTCCTCTGGCTGGGGGCCGGACGGTGTCGATGATGCCTTCCTATTGATGATCGCCGCCGACGATGGCCGAAGTCGCTGGGGTGGTATGCTTTACGTCTACGATGCCCTGCGGGATTACGAATTTTAGGGTAGGCGGTGGTTACGCTTACTTCTTTTTCTGGCGACGCTCGGCAAAACGACCCATGCCAAACATTTCCATCATCATGTTGCGCTTGGCCGGCTTGGGGGATCCTGGCTCCTCCCAGTGCCCGGTGCGACGTTCGGCCTGCCATTGATGGCGTGCTTCGACCGCACTTTCGAAGGCCTGCGCCAGAGCATCGTCGTCACCGGCCTCAATGAGGTCGCGCCACGCCTGCAAGTTTTCCATGTAGGTATCAATCCAGCGCAGCACATGCTCCTGGTTGCCCGCGATGGCACTGCGAAAGACGGCAGGATCCTCTGAGACCAGTTGGGTGGTATTCTCAAATTGACCACCGGCCAGTTTGCGCATCTCTGCCCAGGAAGGCTGACCCATGACGCTGGAAATCAGCGCCATGCTAATCGTGGCAGGAAGGTGTTCCACAGCCGCCATCATGCCATCATGTTCTGTGGCATCCAGGAAAAGCGGATTCGCACCCAGCCGTTCTGCCAGGTCGGTCGCCATCTTGACGGCAGCCTCACTGGTCGTCGAGGTTGGGCAAATGGCCCAGGTGGCCTTGTCGAAGAGGTCAGCCCTTGCGGCTGCGCCACCTCCTCCCTCGCTGCTGACAATTGGATTGGTGCCGACGAAGGTTACTCCTGGGGGCAGCAGCTCGTCGGCCCATGCCAGCACCAGCCCCTTGGTGCTGGCAGTATCGAGTAACACGGTCCCCGGCTGCAACTCAGGCGCCAGGGCCTCCAGGGTGCTGCGTATCGCTGAGACCGGCAATGCCAGAATGATCAGATCCGCGTCATCGGTAGCATTGATCAGATTCCAATCGGTTTTGTCAACAGCTTTCATCTTCTTGGCTTGACTGGCAGCGTTATTGTCCTTATCGTGACCGACAACCTCGAAATCCCGCTTCCCGCCGACCAGGCCAAGGCCTATGGAGTTTCCAATCAAGCCCAGGCCGACAATCGTTATCTTGGGTTTTGCCATGACAAAGGTCCTCTCCTTTTGAAGCCTGGATCAATTCATGTCGTCCGCCGCCTGCAACTGGGCCAGCAGCCGGTCTGTTTCCTCGATCACTGGTGCATCGATTTTATCCTGGTGCCGCCTGATAAGAGCCACTGTGCGTTCGCTGCAGCCAGCCTCTTGGGCCAGACGGGCGCCCAGGTCGGGGTGGTTCAGGTGGAGGTAGAAGGGAAATCGCCAGCTATCCGGTTCAGGGCTGGCTATTTGCTGAACCAGGCCCGGTTTTACGGTATTCATCAAAACAATCAGGACTCTGTGGGGCAGCCGTAATCTTCGTCCGGTGCCAATCGATTTTCCCGCGTCGTGCAACAGGGCTGCTGCCAGAAGATCCGCATTCTGGTATCCCCGAGTCTGAAGGGCTTGAAACACATTCAAGCTGTGACGCTGGTCCCGTGGGATCATCTCCCGAAAGAGCGTAGTGGCGTCAACCGGCAGAACTGTCTTCAGCGAAGCTATCTCGTCAGCACTGATACGGGGACGAAAGGACCCGGTGAATTGCCTGATCCTGTAGCTAATTCGTTGCAGTATCGCCACTGGTTTGTCGGCTTCCCCGTTTTCTGTTCAATCAGGATAACAGCATGCTGACCAGAGCCTCAGTCGGTTTCCAAACGATCCAACCCAGCAGGTCAACACCCGGGATGAAGCTGCCCAGGATAATCAAACCAAAAAGAACCATTGGTCCAATCTGCGCCGTCTTTGCCAACGCGTTGGCCCAGGATACAGGGAGAATTCCCAAGGCTACTTTGAAGCCATCCAGAGGAGCAACGGGCAACAAATTGAAGAATAGCAGCGCTATGTTCAGATAGACAAAGGTGATCAGTATCATTCTCACCAGTTGATCGCCAGCGAAGTCCGTCAGCCCCCAGAGAAAGGCCACCAGGACCGCCATAATCAGGTTGGAAAGAGGGCCGACCACCGCCACCAGAGCCATGTCTCGCCGGCCGTGTTTCAGGTTATAGGGATTCACGGGAACAGGTTTGGCCCAACCAATACCAACCATGAGAACCATCAGCGTGCCCATGACGTCCAGGTGCTTCAGGGGATTGAGCGTCAAACGGCCCAGGTCCTTGGCGGTCGGGTCGCCAAGTCGATTGGCTGCCCAGGCATGGGCGAATTCATGGACCGTGAAAGCCGGGATAAGGGCGATCAATAAGGCGATTATCTCTTCGGTGGAACGACCAAGTAACATAAGGGAATCCTGTCTGCAAAGATTGTTGCGGCGATTATAGCACACAAGCTATCCCCTCGAAAGCCAGCAAACCTCCAGGTCCGCCTGCCGCAGTTTGACCGCAGGTGGATTCCGCAGCATAATCGCTGCATGGACTCGATTCCGCAGCGACGCCACCGAGATCTGGCGACACTGACCTGGATGTTTAGCCAGGTACCTTCCCGACCGTGGCCCTCTTCCCGGCAGCATGTGGAATTCGACATGGCCAGCGTGGCAGGGTGGTTGCCTGCCACCGTGCCAGGCAACGTTCGCAGTGATCTGCTTACTGCGGGCTTGATTCCCGATCCCCTTCTCAGCGACGGATTGGAGTCCAGCCGGTGGACGGAGGGCGTTGACTGGTGGTACCGGACCCAGTTGCCTCTCGACATGCAGCCGGGAGATCGGGCCTTTCTCGAGTTCGATGGCATTGACTATCTCAGCGCTATCTTCGTTGACGGCCAGCAGATTGGCCTCCATCAGGGCATGTTCAGCCGCCAGATCGTCGAGCTTCCTTCCAACCTGTGTGAACGCTCCAGTGTTCAACTGGCCGTGCGTATCTGGGGATCCGACAGCTTGCCCGAGTACAGCACAAATTTGTGGCAGTCCGCCTGGGCCCGGATAGCAGCGAAGGCCCAGGATAGCTTTCCCCCCTTCGACGACCGGTTGGCGTCCCTCAAGGCGCCCATGCATTCTGGCTGGGACTTCGCTCCCCGCCTGCGAACCATGGGGATATGGGATCTCTGCCGCCTGGTAATCTGTCGCGGGGTCTACCTGGCCGACCTGCAGGTCGAGGCTGAGCCCGTCGCGCCGATCACCGATCCGGGGCCAGCCCGGCTTCAGTTAAGCCTGACGCTCAACAGCGACAGTGCGCGTATTGTGCAGGCGGAGATTGTCATCGCTCCCTCGGACGACACATCCAACATCCTCGAACGGTTCACTTTGGACCTCCAGGTTCCAGCCGGATCGAGCAGGCATCAGCGGGAGGTTCTTCTGCCGTCGGCCCGCCTCTGGCAGCCATGGGACCGGGGCCAGCCCTGTTTATACCAGGTATCGATCGTTCTGCGGGAAGCTGCGGTAGAGGGTTCTGAGAAGTCACAGGTACTGGACAGGGTTGGCGTGCGGGTTGGGGTTCGAAGGATTCAGCGGGAGTTGACTGGCGATGGCGCACCCTGGAACGTGGTTGTCAATGGACACACTCTTTTCCTGCGGGGAGCCAACTGGGTACCGGTGGATTCCCTCCAGGGACGGTCAGGCCTGCAGAACTATGGTCCCCTTTTGCAGCTTGCCAGGGAAGCTGGGCTCAATTTCCTGAGAGTGTGGGGAGGTGGCGGCCGCGAGAAAAAACTCTTTTATGACCTGTGCGATGAGATGGGCTTTCTTGTCTGGCAGGAATTCCCGATAGCCTGCGTATTCCTGGATCACCTGCCGCGGGATCGGGCTTATCTGGAGGTGTTGCGTCAGGAAACTGCCGGGATTGTCCGTGCCTTGCGCAATCATCCGTCGCTTTTCCTCTGGTGTGGGGGCAACGAGTTTAGTCCCCTGCGTAACCGTCCGGCGATCCGAACCATGGCTGAGGTTGTGGCGACAGAGGATCCGGAAAGGCCCTTCATTTCGGCTTCGCCCAGCATGGGGGACTCCCACAACTGGAACGTCTGGCACGGACTGGCTCCCCTGGCTGCCTATCGCGGGGAACATGCAGCGTTTGTCAGTGAGTTTGGCCTGCAGGCTGTTCCCCACATCGACTCCTTGCGGCGTTTCCTGCCCGCGATGCAATTGTGGCCACCGGGCACGGGGTGGGAACGCCACAAGGCCGACCTGGACAAGCTGACCCGCTATGCCCAATGGTTTCGCGACTCCGATAGCCGTGACGCGCCGGCAGACGAGGCACTGGAGTCTTTTGTCCGGGCCAGCCAACGCTGCCAGGCTGCCGGACTGCAGGTAATGGTGGAGCATGTTCGGCGACGCAAGGGACAAACCGGCGGCCTGGCGCTATGGCAGTGGAATGAGCCCTGGCCCGCCATCAGCTGGAGTGTCATCGATTACTTCGGGCAAGCGAAACGAGCTTATGATGTGCTGGCTCGTATCATGCAGCCGGTTCTGGTCAGCCTGTTATTCCCGCTGAAGCCAGTCAAAAGGGGTGATCAGTTGACGAGCGAGATATGGCTGGTGAATGATCGCCTGACGGAATTGGCAGGATGCCGGCTCGAGGTTTTCCTCGACGAAAAACTGGTGCATGAACAGGCCTGTTCGGTCGGCGCCAACAGGGCGTCCCCTGTTGGAAAAATGAGCATCGCGATGCCCTCGACAGCGGGGGAACTGCGGGTTGCATTGTGGCAGGGGAACCGGCGGTTGGCAGAAAACGTCTACGACCTGCGCCACGTGGATGGTGGCACTGCCCCCGCGACGGCGACAATCCTGCGCCAGGGGGTTGATTGGCTATTGCGTTAAGAAAAGAGTGAGGCGAGGAGTCGCAGTGCCCCATGATGAATTCCCAACGACGTACAATCGCTCTTGTTGCCTTCGTGTTGGTGGCGATCCTTGTATTGGCGGCTGTCTGGCTTTTTATCGGTAGACAACCTTCCGCACAAAATGCTCAGGCGCCGGTTGCCCCCTCGGAGCCCTGGACGCCATCGTTGCCAGCCGAATTGGAAACGCCGGCGCAGGCTTCACCGACTGCGCCTATGGGACCTTCACCCCTGGCTTCTCCGAGCCCCACCTTGGGCTTACAGACTCCCCTTTCCCTTGAACCCTCTGAGCAGCAATCAGAAGCTGATAAGGCTCTCTATTTGCCCAGTGTGGGGCAGGGGGATTCGCTGGGAGAGGTGCCTTCTCCGGCAGATGAACCGACTCGAGAAGAGCCAGAAGATGAGACGGAACCAACCGTTCGGGCTGCCGGGGTCGAGCCTGTTGAAACGGTCAAACCGATGATCCTGGCAGACCTTCCGCCCCTGAGTCTGGCCGACTGGCCCCGGCCCGTCCGCGACAACGGCATTTGCATCCACAATATCACCGAAGCCTACTATCATGAGGAGAATCTGGACATGCAGGTCCGCCGGCTTCAGGAAATGGGCATGCGCTGGACCCTGATGCTCTATGCCGATGAAAACCAGATCATGAAGGCTGCTCCTCGTTTCCGCGATGCCGGCATCATGGTTGTCTGGCGCAAGATGCTGCGACCTTATGAGCGCTACTACGACTGGGGGCGGGATATCGCCTTGCTGCGCGAGCTGGGTATGGAACCCTACATGCAGATCTACAATGAACCCAGCCTGTCAGCCGAATGGCCCGACAAGCGCATGGACCAGGAGCAGTTTCTAAAGAATCTTGTCAATGCGGTGGAGCAGGTCTACAACGCTGGCGGCTATGTGGGCCTGCAGTTTGTGAGCGATGAGTGGCTGATTGCGGCCATCGATGAGATCCAGCGTCGCCAGGGTAATGCGGTTTTTGATCGCATGTTCCTGGTTCCCCATCCCTACGGGTTGAACCACCCTCCCGACTACATCGAGGATGCCAATTCGGTCCTGGGTTTCTTGGATCAGGCCGATGTCGTCCGGGAAAGGCTGGGCTTCGTGCCTCCTATGATTGCCGGGGAAGGGGGCTGGAAATACAACGCCAGCGACGACAATCGGTTCCCGCGCATCGACGCGCCGCTCCACCGGGATTACCACGTGGCAGCCTATGATTGGTTCCGCAGTGGTACCCTCTCCAACGGTGAGCCCCTGCCCGACTACCTGCTGGCCTTCTGCCCATGGCTCCTGTCGTCCAAACTGGAGGACAGCGCCTGGTTCGACAGTTTTGCCGGCGATCACCAACTTACCATCGATGGCGTGAAAGGAATGTCCAATTTCGAGAGGCGGTTTAGTTGGGAATGAGGGGACGCGGAGACGCGGGGATACGGGGACGCGGAGACACGGAGACACGGGGACGCGGGGACGCGGGGACGCTGGGATGCTGGGACACGGGGACGCGGGGACGCGGAGACACGGGGACGCGGAGACGCTGGGACGCGGGGAGTTGGAAATCTAGTGAAGGGGGTAGATCATACCGAATATTCGCAGTTATCGTGAATTACGCGTGTACCGGGCGGCATTTGAAGCTGCAATGCAGGTGTTCGAGTTGACACGGAGTTTTCCTGCCGAAGAAAGATACGCATTGGTTGATCAAGTTCGGAGATCATCGCGATCGGTTTGCATGAATATCGCAGAAGCATGGCGGAAACGCCGATACCCAAGGCACTTCGCCAGCAAGTTGAGCGATTCG
Source organism: Chloroflexota bacterium (assembly GCA_034717495.1). Taxonomy (NCBI): domain Bacteria; kingdom Bacillati; phylum Chloroflexota; species Chloroflexota bacterium. The sequence goes on from JAYELL010000047.1 coordinate 40,786, forward strand.
GAGGCAGAAGCTGCCGAGACTCAGGTTTCTCTTGAATTCGCACTGCGATGTGGCTACATTGACCAGGAGATATTCGACACCATCGACGATAGTTACGACAAGATACTTGCTCAACTCGTCACCATGGGCAAGAATCCCGAGAAATGGACCATTCGACGATAACAATCTGGCCGGGCAAAGCCCCGCCCACTTCGCTTCACAGGGTCGAAAAGTTGCGTCCCCCACTCGCCGTGTCGCCCCTCCGCCCTCCCCACCCGCAGCGTCCCCCCTCGCCGCGTCGCCCCTCCGCCCTCCCCACCCGCCGCGTCCCCCTCCGCCCTCCCCACCCGCCGTGTCGCCCCCTCCGCCCTCCGTAATC
>JAYELL010000048.1 GCA_034717495.1 Chloroflexota bacterium
CTCCATACCGATATGGATATCGGCAATGTGCAGCAATCGAATGGCAGGGTGTGTCATAGCGGCATGATAGCACGATCAGGTTTTCCTGCAAAGAAAGCGAACAATCACCTTCCAGGAAGCTCATAGTTTCCTGAAAGGTCAGTAAATCAAGATGAATCCAGAAGTCCGACTTCTATTCTGCCTGTTCCCGTTAGCCCTGCCAAGACACCGCGATTGACAGCAATATATGCATGCACTATAATGTCATTGATGCCTTCACCCGATCATAGCTTGGAGATTATTCCATGAAGCAGTTAACCGTTCGCGGGATCGATAGCACCCTGCACCATCGCCTGAAAACCGAAGCCAGCCAGCGCGGCCTGAGCGTCAACCGTTATGTCCTGTCGCTCCTGCGACATGCGTTGGGACTTGAGAGCGGCAACGGGAAGGAAGCACCCAGATCGTACCACGACCTGGATCACCTGGCCGGCACGTGGACAGAACAGGATTGCGAGGAATTCGAGCAGCAACTGGCAACCCAGCGGGGCATTGACGAAGACCTATGGCGCTGAATAGCCTCCTGCTCGACACATCAGCCTACTCGGTCTTTAGGCGAGGCCACCCTCAAGTAGTCCAGGCGCTCCAGGAGGCAAAAACGATCTTGATCCCGGCTACCGTGCTGGGGGAATTGCTGGCCGGCTTTGCAGCTGGCAGCCGCCGGGAAGATAATCGCAGCGAGTTGGAGGAATTCCTCCGTAGCGCTCGTGTGCATACGGTTCCCATTGGTACCCTCACCGCCGAACGCTACGCTCACATCTACGCTTACCTGCGTGGCATTGGGCGCCCCATCCCCACCAACGACCTCTGGATCGCTGCATCCGCGATGGAACACGGCTCTGAGCTGTTGACAACAGATCGCCACTATCTGGATGTTCCTCAGATCATCGTGAGGTACGTCACCAGTAGCGAATGACCCCCAATCTGGACACCATCTATGCCGGCACCGAGCAACACGGCGTGTTCAAGAGCAACGATCGGGGCGAAAACTGGCATGCCGTGGACGAGGGATGGCCCGGCGCCCGGTTGCTCTCGCTGGCCATCGATCCGACCGACCCAAGCATCCTGTATGCCGGAACGGAGGACGGCATCTATATGTTCCAGAAACTGGAGCACCAGTTGCATTTGCCGACCATTGCGCGCGGCTGGTAGCGCGCTTCCGCGCGTCCCTACGAGTCGCGTGAACGCTATCGGCAAAGGAGGAATTCGGAGAATCACCTTCCAGGAAGCTCGCGGCTTCCTGGAAGGTCATGAGCAATGGACGATCCGCCCATCGAACACTGTCATTGCCGCTTGCGTGCCGGCGATCCCGGCCGGCGGACCAGCAAAGATATCCCGATCCAGCACGACGCAATCCGCCAACTTGCCGGGGCTCAGGCTGCCTAGCCTGTCGGTCTGCCCACTGGCAATGGCCGGTCCCATGGTGTAACCATAAACTGCCTCCGCGACAGTCAAACATTGCTCCGGGAACCAGCCGCCGGCCGGCGTGCCGTCTGGCCGTTGACGGGTCACCGCAGCGTGGATACCCAGGAAGGGGTTGGGGTCGGCCACCGGAGCATCGGAGCCCAGAGCCAGCACCGCACCGCCCTCCATCATGGTGCGAAAGGCGTAGGTCCAGCGCGCCCGGTCATCGCCCACGGCCCACTCCACCAGGCCCATGTCATCCACCACGTGCAATGGCTGCACCGAGGACACCAGGCCCAATTCGCCAAGGCGTTTCAGATCGCCCGGGCGGCTGTGCTGCATGTGTTCGATGCGGTGGGGGGCAGAAGGCACGGCGAAGGGGGGGGGCGAGGACGCGGGGAGAACTTCGGTAAAGACGTCGAGCAACTCGTGGATAGCCTGGTCGCCGATGGCATGGATACCAACGGAGATGCCGTGCGCGTCGGCCCGGGCCACTTTGTCGGCGATCTCGGCCATGGGCACGATGGGCAAACCTGTTCCGCCATCCTGGTAATCGTCCAGCATCCAGGCAGTGCGCGCCCCCAGGGAACCGTCGGCGAAGAGCTTGATGCCGCCGGTGCGCAGCCGGTCATCGCCAAAACCGGTGCGCAGCCCCAGGGCAATCATGGCATCCAGCGACTCGCCGGCGATCATGGCCCACACCCGCAGGTCCAGTGCCTGCCGTTGCCACAGGCGCTGCCAGGCCAGCATGTCAACTCGGCCCTTTTCGGCACCGGTGGAACGAAAATCGTGAATACCGGTCAACCCCAGGCGATGGGCCTCGACGATGGCATCCCGCATGGCCAGGTCAATCTCATCGTCGCCAGGCTTGGGAGCCACCGCGGACACCAGGTCCATGGCCTTGTCCCGCAGCACGCCGGTAGGCTGGCCTGCCCCATCCCGGTCGATGACACCGGCCTCGGGATCGGGCGTATCGGCTGTGATGCCTGCCAGCCGCAGCGCCATTGAGCTGGCTGTGGCCAGGTGCAGGTCGCTGCGATGGAGAAAGACAGGGTGATCGGGCGCGACAGCGTCCAGGTCGGCAGCGCTGAGAAAGTGTCGCTCAGGCCAGTTGGTCTCGTTCCAGCCCTGGCCGCGGATCCACTGGCCGGGCGGCGCGGATTGCGCCGCCTGGCCCACAGCTTCCTGCGCGGCCGCCAGCGAGGGCAGCCCCGCCAAGCGCAGCCGGCGCCGGGCCAGCGCCCAGCCCTTAAAATGAAAATGGGCGTCGGTGAGACCGGGCAGAACCCGCCGGCCCCGCAGGTCTACCGATTCTGTATTTGGCCGGGCCAGGTCGCGGATTTCGTCATCACTGCCCACAGCCAGAATGTGACCATCGCGGATGGCAATGGCAGTGGCGTCGGGAAAGCGGAGATCCTGTGTCCACAGTCTTCCATTCCAAAGAACCAGGTCTGGCATTCTTGTCCTCGCGTCTATCGACTGAAACCGGGGTTTATCTGTTTCTACAGCGGTGCTGGTTCTACCCCTGCCTTAATCAAAGCCCTCGAAATCCTCGTCCCCTCGCATGGACGTGACGTTAGCCTCGAACTGGCCCGGCAACTCTTCCTCATCTCGAAAACCCATGGCCTTGTAGAAGCCCAGATCGTAGCTGCGAGTGTGCACCACGACCGGCATGGGCACGGCGTGGCCCAGGATCAGTGCCTGTTGCCGCGTATCCAGGCGAGCCAGTACCTCCCGGAGGCCGGCGGCGCCACTCACACCCATCAACACCGCGTGAATATCGCTCTCCTCGTCCAGCAGGGCGGTGACCCGGGTGCCGATCTGGCTCATGACCTCCGGATCGATGCGGCTGGGGCGCTGATCCACCACCAGAAGCGTCACGTTGTACTTGCGCAACTCCCTGGCGATGGTGCCGAAGATCGTATGGCTGGCGATGGCGGGATCGAGGAATTTGTGGGCTTCCTCGATGGTGATCACCAGAGGCCTTGGCTCTTCCGCCCTGTCACCGAAGGCGTTTTCCTTCTTCACAACATACTTCCGGTGCAGGCGCCGCGTCAGAAAGTTGGCGACAAAGAGGTAAGCATCCAGGCTATTTCCATAGCGCCCGAATTCCAGAACGACGCTGGTGCCGTTATCCAGGTGCTTGAATAGATAATCGATAGTATCCGACTGGGCCTTGGGGACCAGAAACCCGTACCGGCGAAAGCGCTCGAAGCGCCGCCGCAGCGCTGCCAGGGTCTGATAGGTCTGTCCCATAGCGTCGGCCAGGCCTTTGAGGCCACTGGCTCCCGGCCCCTCTTCCGGGTCACCCCAGCTTTCGATCCATTTGTCGTCGAGGAAGTTGGCCAGCCATTGTTTTCCAATGCGACGGTGCAGGGCGTAGATGGCACCGATCTGGGCTTCGCTCAGATTGAAGATTCCCCGCAACATCTCCAGATCATCGGGCTCGATCTGGTCGTAGCCAATGGTGATGGTATAGTCGGGATTGGAGTTCCGTCGCCGGCTGGACTCGTCATCCAGCGTAAAAATACTGACCCGGCCATCGGGAAAGATCTGTTTGAGGCCCTTAACCCTGGTGGTAACCCCCTCGCTGCTTCCCTCCCAACCATACTCGTTGTGCATATCGAAAACCAGGTTGACAGCGGCATCGGCATGGATGATGCCCGCCAGCAGCAGGCGACTGAGAAAGGTCTTGCCCGTGCCCGTCTTGCCAAAAACACCGGATGATCTTTCCACCAGCCGCTTCAGATCGAGCGTGATCTTGACATCTTCCATGTCCAGGGGTTCACCAACATGGAAAAAGTAAGTGTCCCGCTGCTTATCAGGGCCCTCTGGCCCGAAGATCTCGTCGACTTCGTCCTGGCCGGCGGCACGCACTTCGCTGAAGTGACCCGGAATCGTCTTGACTGGCCTGGGATCCTGCGCGCCTTCTTCCAGGACCAGCATGGGGCTCAGGTGAACCAGGCCGAAGGCGCTGGTACCCAGGTGAATCTGCCGCAGAAAGTCGTCATCTACAGCGGGCGGATTCAAGGCAATCTCTTCACTGGAAGCGCCCAGTTGCACATCGGTGATCATGCTGAAAAAACGCTTGCGGTCTCCATGCACCACGGAATAACTGCCCACCGCCAGCTCTTCGGTGTTTATCTCCCGAGCCAGGCGCACCTCGAGACCACGCGACAGAGAACCACCAACTATCAATCCAAGGCGTTGGCGAACAGGTTCGAGAGCCCTACCGGCGCTGGGCAACGACTCAAATTCGGCGTCGGCGTCGTAATACTCACTCAATGGCTGAATAGTCTCGGTCACGTTTCACCCCTCGCTTCGCATTCGCTGCAAAATACCGTCAAGTCTGCCAGGATCCCGACTCAAAAGGCGAGCCAACTCCCGGCCGGCCGCTATGAGAAACTCCTGGGTTTCCACCGGTCCGTCCTGAACGGCAGCCATCTGCCTCAAAGAGGCGGCCAACAGCTCATCGGCGGGCACATCCTCCGCGTTCAACAGGGTGCGAAGAAAACCAAAGCCTCCGCCAAACTGGCGAATCTCATCCGGGCCGCAGAGTTCAACCCAACTCAGCGTTGCAGGGGGTTGAGGAGGTAAGCGGTGATAGATCCCTCCGCCATCCTGCCTGCCGCCAACCACAAGGGCATGGACCTCGACGGGCACCTGGCGGCGCTGGCGCTGGTCAGCCACGTACTCGTCGGTCAACGAGCCGGCAGCGATCAACTGCCTGACAAATGGATCGTCGTCGACTCGAACATCGGTGATCAGGCCATAGACCAGGCCACCCCTTCGTTCAACCCGAACCAGGGTACCGAACGAGGGAATTTCTTCCTCCAACGTCTGGCAGCCTACGGTGAAATCCCTTGTGCTGGCGCGCAACACCCGGCCCACCCGCGTCAAATCGCTCATACCAATCACCTCGATCTAATTGAGACCAGTGAATCCCTTCTGAGCCTGCTTCGACGACAACGCAACAGCCAGACCCCGTCGATACATCTCAACGCTTAACATCTGCTCAAACACATCTTTCTCCTGTCGACTGACCCGTGCCAGTTCGTCGGCGCGCGTCAGAACATAGGGATAGTTGGTCAGCCGGCAGTCAGCCAGCACCGAAGTCAGGGCCATGTCCATCTGGTCCTGTTTTCGGGCAATCCACTCCGGAACCTCAACACGCACAACACAGGGATTCTGCCTGTCATTCGCCACATTGAGGAAACAGAAGTAGATACGGTGGCCTTGAGACTCATAGCTTCTATTGATCTCCGATGTCGCGGCGAACAGAGCGGAGCGTTGGCCTGGAGCCAGGTACCTGAACAGACTGCGATCAGCCAGCCCTCGATAGGGATTATCCTGGCGCAGTCGCTCCTTGGAGATTTCCTCCATGGATAATTCGGCCAGGTGTAATAAACGCAGAATGTTGGCGCTGCGAGGACGGTCGATATATCCAAACGGAAAAACGGCCGCCTTCTTCATGATGTCCAAAGCCCCGGCATACTTCTTGACCCGACGCCGTTGCTCTTCATCGCTCAAACGTTGGGGCATCCAGGGAAGAAGAGGCCCGTCACCCAAGGCGACGATACCACGCGCCAGGTCACCACCCAAGGCGAGGCGTTCCTCCCGGGAAAGGAGGGCAAGCACCTGCAATTCCCAGATATCCCGCCGGTAATTGACTTCATCGTTGTCAATCAACCCACCGCCGCGCTGCCGAAACAGATCGGTTGCCTCGAAACCTACCCGGGCCTCGGTAGCTGTGATCGGCGCCTCGCCGCTTCCCTGGCGCAATATGATCGTACCCACGTTAAGCAGATAGTATAGCGCAATGCCGTGGGTATCGGGATATATCTGCGATCCATCGCTGGCAATCAAGGTAGCAGGTTCGACAATTTTGGGTAGCTCTTGCAGTTCATCCAGCCGATCGCCCAGGGGATCTGCCCCGCGCCAGCTTGGATCAACTTTCTCAGCTTGTTTGAGCTTCTCCCTCAACTCATCGGTTACCTGTGCCTGTTCTTTGAGCGTCCGGCGCGCCTGATCCGCCTGATCCCGAAGCACACTGCGTTGCCCGGACAGAGCTTCAGCCATTTCTGCAACAGGCACCGTCAAACGATTTAACTCCAGCATGAGTTACCTCTTATACCTGCCTGAAACCAGTTGCCACTTGTGATGCACAAAATGCGATTCCCTGATCGAACAAACATTCGCCCGTTATTATACTGCAAGCACTTGTACGTGCAAACCAGCGTTTTTCGTGGTATAATGTGAAAACACTATTGACAAATATCCAACAGTATCGTAAAATCGGCCATACTGGGATAAGCGCTATTGGTGTTGGTTGCCAGGAAAGCAACGGACGCCGTATCAACTATGGCCATCCTCAATGCAATCTCGATTGGTGGAGAACCCAGACAATTTTTGAAAGGGGCTCGGCATGGCTCGCATGAATACCGACATCGACTCCCTATCCATGTTCGACGGCGAACGCCGGACCAGATCCTGGAATGTCCGGACCGTTGAGCCGCACCCTTCCTCCCCCCAGGCTACCTCCCAGGGCAATCTGTATATTTTATTGGAGATTAGCGGAGAACCGGAAGCTTCAGCGCGGCTCTATCGCCTGCTGATGAATGCCATCCAAGGGGTATACTACGACTCGACCAGCGACGTGCGAGCAGCCCTTACTGAGGCTATACTCGCCGGGCATAAAGCTCTTCAGGAACATAACAGCGTGTACCCGGATGCGGTTCAGCTTGCCGGAGTCAACTGCGCTGTGCTCAAGGGCAATGAGCTTTTCCTGGGCGTCGGCGGCCCCGCCATGGTTTTGGTCGGACATCCGGAACGAGTCGAGCAATTCCCCGGGGAGATCCACCTGGAGGCTGCTCCTTTAGGGGGCGCTGCGCTGCCCCATATCGAGATCTTTCGGACCTCTATCGGGAAAGAGGCGCTCATTCTGCAATTGGGAAGCAATTGGGCCGCGAATGTGCCATTGCGCAGGCTGGCCGGGGTCGCCCTTGCGTCCGATACCGAGACCGCCCTGGAATACCTGGAAACCCTGGCTCCCAGCGATGCAGACCTCAACGCCATGGCGGTTCATGTGACACCGTCAGCGCAGATCGCCGCCAGCGCGGAAGCGCTCGTCGCTCCCATCGTTGCTCCCCCGGCCGACCAGCAGGAAGAGACGCAAGAAGGGGAACCCGCTACAGAACAAGACGCGGCCGCTGATACCATCGAGGGAGAAGAACCGGTCGAACCAGAGGAAGTGATTGCCTCCGATGGGGAACGAGCCGTGGAGCTTGGCCAGGTCACAGCGGATCCTGAGCCCGTCGCCGAACCTGTGGTAGCAGAACCGCCCAAAAAACGGCGGTGGTGGCCCTGGCTATTGATACTGTTGATTCCGGCACTTATCGCAGCCGGTATCTATGCAGCACGCTGGTATCAACGGAGTGCGGTGGAGACGACAGTCGACAGCCTGATTCAGGGCGCTGTTGCTGCCTATGATGCAGCCATTCAGGAAGGTGTGCTGGACGAAACAGCCCGCGCGCAGCTTCAGGATGCCCAGGAACGGGTTCAGGAGGCCATTGAGCTGCTTCCCCAAGTCCCCGAGGCAGCCGATCTGCAAGCTGACATTCAGGCGCGCCTGAACGAAGTCAACAGTGTTACACCACTCTATAAACTTCTCACGCTGCAGGAGCTGGGCGGTAGCGGCAGCGAGCCTTCCAAAATCGAGATGGACGGTGACCGCATCTACCTGCTTGACCGGGGACTCGATCGCGTAACCCAGTATCGTATTGACAATGTGAGTGGCTTGATCCCGGAGACGTCAGCCGGGGTTCTGGCAGAGCGAGGTCAACCTTTGCCCGATGGACAACTGGTGGGTGAACTGATGGACTTCGTGTGGGCCGACGCAGGTGGCAACCGAAACTCCAGTAATCTTTTGATCCTTGATAGCAACCGAAACCTGATCGAGTATGACAGCGCGACGGGACTCTCTGCACTGGCTCTGGCCGACCGGGAGGCATGGCAGTCTCCCAAGGTCATCTCCAGCTTCATTGGCAACTTTTACCTGGTGGATGGCAGCGAGACAGGCCGCATACTGCGCTACCGCCCGACTGACGATGGCTACGGAAATGCCCCCGAGTCTTATCTGGAGGACGACGCCACTATCGATTTTTCGCGGGCCATAGATGTGGGCATCGATGGCGATATCTGGGTACTGTACCGGGACGGCATGGTGCAAGATTTCTCTGAGGGTCGCCAACGGGCTCTGGAATTTGAGCAACCACCCGACACACCGTTAGCTCAGCCCCAGGCCTTCTTTGTGGGATCCGAGGCAGGCACCGCCCAGAATCTCTATATCGTCGACAGCGGAAACGGACGAATTGTGGAATTCGACAAAACAGGCAAATACCTGCAGCAATTCCGTCCTGATGACAGGACCGATCTGGAGAAGCTGCGAAAGATGCGAGACCTGTACGTTGATGAAATCGGCGGCTATTTCTACATCCTGACCGAGGATGGCCTGTATCGCACCGACATCCCCCAACCCCAGGTCGAAGCTGAGGTCGAAACCGAAACGGACAGCGAGGAAAGCTAGCAAATTGTCAATTGCCAATGGCGAATCCCGCAGCGAAGCGCAGCGGGACCTTGTGGTCAAGGTTAACGCTTGCGTACTGCCTGCGAGGGAGTGACCTACCTACAATTTGCCAATGAGTATAGCCCTGTGCTAGAATCGTGCTATGTACGAGCAGAATAGTGACCCTGGTTCAGCCGATAAGAGAGAGACAAAAATGTCTGACCAGCGGTCGAAAGTAAAGAGAATTTGGCCGGCCTTTGTGCTGGGCATTCTTTTTATTAGTCTTGTTGTTGGGGTGATTTACGCGTCGACGGCTATCTATCAATGGGCCAGAGAGACGGCGCGTTCGCTACCCGAAGTATCGGTAGTCAGCCCGCCCAATATTGTCCTGGCGTCGCGCCCGCAGGCCGGGGACGTCGAAACGACCGAAACAGCGCCACAACAAAAACCCGCCATATCCTCAGCACTTCCCGGCACCAGCCCGTCGCTGATCTTGCCCCAGGTAGAGCAGGATAATCGCATTACAATGCTTCTCCTGGGGGTTGACCAGCGTCCTGATGATTACAGTCCACCGCGCACCGACAACATAATTGTTGTCACGGTAGACCCTGACACGGGCAACGCGGGGATGATTTCCCTGCCTCGCGATCTATATGTCCCAATCCCGGGCTTTGAGCAGGGTGGAAAGATCAACACGGCCTATGTCGTTGGCGAGACCAGCGACTATCCAGGGGGCGGGGGGGCGCTGGCAAAAAACACAGTCAGTGAATTCCTGGGCTATCCCGTCGACTACTATGTCAAGATCAACTTCGACGGCTTCGAGAAAGTCATCGACCTGCTAGGGGGAATCGACGTTGTGGTACCCAATACCATCCACGACGAAGAATTTCCCACCATCGATTATGGCTATTCGACCTTCCATATCGACGCGGGAGATCAACATCTGGATGGCGAAACAGCCCTGAAATATGTACGCGTACGAAACACGGACAGCGACTTCGAACGTGCACGGCGTCAACAACAGGTTCTTATCGCCGTAAAGGACCGGGTTATTGAAAACAAGTTATTGGCCGGACTGCGGATTTTCGATTTCCTCGACGTGCTGGCCGACAACATCGAACATGACATTCCAGCGTCCAAGGTGGCAGAGTTTGTCTCCCTCGCCGGTCGAGTTCAGATCGACGATATCGAACGACTTGTTCTGGACACGAAGTACGCCAAAGTAGACCCCGACAGCCCCTACGGCTGGATCCTGGTGCCTGATCGAGAGCGTATCCGACCCGCGGTCGACCAGGTGTTTTCGGCCAAAAAAGATGCCCCCCAACTGGATGTAGAGGCACTTGCCCGTCTACATGCCCAACAACAGGCACAGCAAGAGGCTGAACTGGCACGACAACAGGTGCGCAATGATTTTCAGGCACAGGCAGAAGCATTGCGTCATAGCCTTGCAGGTGAAGGAGCCCGAATCGTCGTCCAAAATGGTACCAGCGATCCTGTACTGGCAGCCCGAACAGCAGATTGGCTCGAGCGCCAGGGATATGATGTCGTCCAACACGGCCAGGCAGAGCGGACAGACTACCCCCGGACGGTCCTGATCTCTGGCACTGAAAAGCCCTTTACGACCACCAATTTGAAGGATATGTTCGCAATCTCAGACGACAATGTCTTGCGTGAAGATGCTCTTCAAGGAAATGTCGATATCCAGTTGATCGTGGGTCAGGACTTTTATCTGCTTGTTTCCAATTGACCGTTTTACTTTTTAAACAGTTTCTGAGTAAAATGGGGACCGCAGCTCTTTTTTTCTGCATCGGAGATAGTGTTGAGTCCCATGTATCACCGTATCCTCGTTCCCCTTGACGGTTCTGTTTTTGCTGAGCTGGCCTTGGACCATGCCGGGCAGATCGCAGTCGCGGGAGAGACCGAAGTTCATCTGGTGACCGTTGCACCACTTCTGAGCGATCAGTCCCTGGCTGTGGTCGACTTATACCCCGTGCCTGCCTATCATGATTATCAGGCTGACCAGTCGGAAGAGATGCAGCAGGCGCGCGGGCAGTACGACGATTACCTGATTCAAGTGGCGGGGCGCCCGCCATTGACAGGCCACGAAGTCAAAACAATCGTGCGCTTCGGCCACCAGCCAGCCGAGGAGATCATCTCTTACGCCGAGGATGCCGATTGTGATCTGATCGTCATGTCGACCCATGGCAGGTCTGGCATAGGCCGATGGGTCTACGGAAGCGTTGCCGACAAGGTATTGCGTGGCTCGCATATTCCCATCTTTTTGGTAAGGGCCCAGGAAAACTCGGCTGCCCAACAAAACTGAGAGATCATCGATGCCAGTGAGTGTTTCTCTGGCATTCGGCGCCATCTCAAAGGAGGTTCAGTGTGTCAAGACGTATGTGGATGTGGGTCATCGCTGGCTTGATCATTGGTGTCATCGTGGGTGCAGTCATCGGATATTTCCTGGCAGAAGGTACCAAAAATCCGGTGCTGCTCGTTATTGGATGGATTGTAATTTCAGCTATCGGAAGCACCCTCTTTTTTGGCTTCTGGGGCTATGCCGACGAACAGCAGAAGCGGGTGCGCCAGCCCGACCTGATTGACGAGTAAACCTGGATCACGATTGTATCCGTAGCTGACCTTGTCATTAGAAAAAAGCTAAGCTCCTGTTCGAGAAGCGCAGACACGACAGCGCAACGGCAGATCACATTTGCCGCTGCGCTTTTGTATTTCCCCACATACCCCCACCCCTCCATACTCGAATGTCGCGACCCAGGGATCACCCCACTCCCCCTGCCGCGCTGCAGTTAAGGCCCATTCCATGATGGGCCAATCATCTTCGGTCATGGCCAGGTGATTCAGTAAAAAAGGTGTTGCACGTAACAAGCTGTGCAACACCTTTCATCTATCTAACTGGCTGAACAAACCAGATCAATCGATCAGTTACTGAATCTGCTCGAGTTGCTCCGCCAGGCTGGCATTGGCATCTTCGGTGAGCTGATCCAGGGTCTCCTGAACAGGCGCACCGCCAGCAATGGCAGCCATAGCTTCCTCTGCCATGTCTCGTACGAAGTCATAGCCCGGTGCCGGCGGCTCGAAGGTGCCGTAGGGCAGCAATTCGAAGGCGGTCTGGTAGGCCGGATTCTCGGCGAAGTAGTCGTCCAGGCCCTCGGCCACGCTGGCGCGTACCGGGAAGTAGTTGCTGGCCTGCGCCCACTTGGCCTGCACATCAGGGCTGGTGTAGTGCTTCAGGAACAGCCAGGCAGCCAACTGCTGCTCAGACGTGGTCTTGGGAATGCTGACGCTGGCGCCGTAGATGTTCTGCGCCGGCTCTTCAGTGGTATACGGGATCGGTGCAACACTCCAATTGAAGTTGGCACCTTCCTCCACGGCACTACGATAGTATGGCAGACCTGAGCTGGAGCCCACTGTGAACAGCAGGCGGCCCTGGCCAAAGTCGGTCTGGTCGCCGTAGCGCTCCGTCACAATGGTGGCGCAGCCCTCTTCGAACAACTCCTGCAGGAACGACATCGCCGCCACCGCCGCCTCGTTGTTGTAGTCGTATTGGCCATCTTCGTAGTCGAAAACATCCCCACCTCGAGCGAAGGTCCAGCTCGCGAAGCGGGAGGCATCCACGCTCAATTCGTAGCCGATGGGGCTGACATCGGTGCTGGCCCCGCTGTAGGGTGAGGCGCTAGCCGCACAGGCCATCTCCTTGAATTCTTCAGGCGTTGCCGGCGGTGCATCGTAGCCCAATTCCTTCAGCCAATCCATGTTGTAGTACATCACTTCCATGGAGCGGTTGGGCGGGAAGCCCAGACGGGCATTGCCAAAGTTGGGGAAGATGTCCTGGTTGAAGAAGCCTGAGAAGAAGTCCTTCTGCTCAGCACTGTTCAAGCCATACTTGATGCTCTCGACGTAGGGAGTCATGTCCACCAGCGCATCGCCCAACTGGTAAGTTGCAGCCTGATTCTGGTAGGCCACCACCAGGTTGGGAGCATCCTCGGTATTCATGAAGGTCAACATCTTGTTGAAGATGTCACCATAACCACCCTGGTACTCGGCGACCACTTCGATGCCATACTTGTTGGTATCGTTGAACTCCTGAACGATCTCCTGCAGCGCCGTCTCACGGTCGCGCGTGTGCTGGTGCCAGAAGAAGACCGTCTGTCCGCTGGGGTCGATCTTGGCCAGAGCGTCGGGCGATTCGGGAATCTGCTCGAGCTGTTCCGCCAGGCTGGCATTGGCATCTTCGGTGAGCTGATCCAGGGTCTCCTGAACAGGCGCACCGCCAGCAATGGCAGCCATGGCTTCCTCTGCCATGTCTCGTACGAAGTCATAGCCCGGCGCCGGCGGCTCGAAGGTGCCGTAGGGCAGCAATTCGAAGGCGGTCTGGTAGGCCGGATTCTCGGCGAAGTAGTCGTCCAGGCCCTCGGCCACACCGGAGCGTACCGGGAAGTAGTTGCTGGCCTCAACCCACTTGGCCTGCACATCAGGGCTGGTGTAGTGCTTCAGGAACAGCCAGGCAGCCAACTCTGCATCAGGGGTGGTCTTGGGGATACTGACGCTGGCGCCGTAGATGTTCTGCACCGGTTCTCCAGTGGTATACGGGATCGGTGCAACACTCCAGTTGAAGTTAGCGCCTTCCTCCACGGCACTACGATAGTATGGCAGACCTGAGCTGGAGCCCACTGTGAACAGCAGGCGGCCCTGGCCAAAGTCGGTCTGGTCGCCGTAGCGCTCCGTCACAATGGTGGCGCAGCCCTCTTCGAACAACTCCTGCAGGAACGACATCGCCGCCACCGCCGCCTCGTTGTTGTAGTCGTATTGGCCATCTTCGTAGTCGAAAACATCCCCACCTCGAGCGAAGGTCCAGCTCGCGAAGCGGGAGGCATCCACGCTCAATTCGTAGCCGATGGGGCTGACATCGGTGCTGGCCCCGCTGTAGGGTGAGGCGCTAGCCGCACAGGCCATCTCCTTGAATTCTTCAGGCGTTGCCGGCGGTGCATCGTAGCCCAATTCCTTCAGCCAATCCATGTTGTAGTACATCACTTCCATGGAGCGGTTGGGCGGGAAGCCCAGACGGGCATTGCCAAAGTTGGGGAAGATGTCCTGACCGTAGAAGCCGCTGAAAAAGTCTCGCTGCTCCTCAGCAGAGTAACCCCATTTGGCACTATCAACCAAATCGGTCATGTCAATGAGAGAGTCGCCCAGCTGGTAGGTCGCAGCCTGGTTCTGGTAGGCCACCACCAGATTAGGAGCGTCCTCGGTATTCATGAAGGTCAACATCTTGTTGAAGATGTCACCATAACCACCCTGGTACTCGGCGACCACCTCAATCCCGTACTCGTTGCTATCGTTGAACTCCTGAACAATCTCCTGGAGCGCTTCTTCCCGGCCGCGAGTGTGCTGGTGCCAGAAAAAGACCGTCTGCCCGCTGGGATCCACCTCTGCCCATGCATCAGCCGTCGCAGTCATATCCTGGGTAGAAGGCTTGGCCGTTGGAGCTTCTTCTTTGGCCTCTTCAACTTTTTCGGTCACCTTCTCGGCCACTTCTTCGACCTTCTCCTGAACCTGCTCAGATGGCTCATCCTTGCCGCCACAGGCGCCAAGCACCATTGCGGCGACGAGAATAATCGCCAACAGTATCCAAAGCTTCGACCTTGTCATAGTGATTCTCCTCCTTGAGAGTGTAGAAAAGGGTCAATCGATGGTTATCAGAGACGAACCTGCCTCTTCAGCGAAAACTAATCCTCCGTACTGCCCCTATCCCTTCAGACCGGAAGTGGCAATACCCTCGGTAAACTGCTTTTGGGTCAAAAAATACATAATGAGAATCGGGATCACTGTGATGACAGCGCCTGCCATCAGGAGTTGGGTCTCCGGACCTGCTTCTGTCACAAAGGTCCAAAGGCCAACCATCAGCGGTCGCCAATCAGGCTTGGTAGTCACCAGCAGAGGCCACAGGAAAGCGTTCCACGCACCGATAAATGCAAAGATGGTGACCGTCAGGATCGGTGCTACGCTCATGGGCAGCACGATGCGTAACAAAAAGCGAAAATGACCTGCGCCATCGATTTGGGCAGAATCCCATAGCTCATTGGGAATCTGAGCGAAAAACTGGCGCAAGAGGAAAATACTAAAGGCATTTGCCATGAAGGGTACCGTCAATGCAGGCAGCCTGTTGAGCCAGGTACCACCGGGCAGGGGAATGACATCACCACGGATCATCAGGAAATTTGGGATCATGGTCACCGATTCCGGAATCATCATGGTTGCCAGCAAGATGGCGAATAGAACGTTTTTGCCCCAGAAATCGATGCGAGCGAAGGCATAGGCAGCCAACACGGATGATGTCAACAGTCCAGCCAACGTGACCAGCGTGATAATAACGCTATTGAGAAAATATTTATCGAACCTGGCTTCCTCCCACGCCTCCACGTAGTTCGAGAATTGAGGTACATCGGGCAGCCATTGGCGATTGATCGTCTCTCCAAGAGTCATCAGAGAGGTCGATAACATCCAGAAAAAGGGCAGAAAGGCCAGAAACGCACCAAAGAACAGGATGGCGTATAGCACCAGGCGCCCAGGCTGAATGCGAAAACCTGATGATTTAGAAGAGCTAACGCTCGACTGGTCATCCATGGTGGGTGCCGTACTAGCCATAGAACACCTTCTCTCCAAAGACCTTGTTCTGGACCAAAGTCAGGGCCAAAATGATTGCAAAGAGAATCAACGCCTGGGAAGAAGCGTAGCCATATTGATTGGCCTTGTAAAAGGTATCGAAAATCTCCACGCTTGCCACATCTGCCGTCCCCAGGGCCGATGGCTGTCGCATGACGTAAATATGATTGAAGGCCTTAAAGGTTCCGATGAAAGCAATTAGCGCCAGGTAGAAGGTAACAGGTGACAGGAGAGGCAAGGTAATGTATCGGAAAAGATGCCAGTTATTGGCACCATCGATCTTGGCTGCCTCATACAAGTCCCCAGGGATGGAGCCCAGGCCCGCCAGGAAGATAACCGTGTTATAGCCAATGTAGGTCCAGACACCAAAAAAGATGATCGACACCAGAGCCATGCTCGGTCCGGCGACCAGGCCGTCCAGATTCATGCCAAACATGGCATTGACAAAGGGAGCAGGCTCGAAGAGCCACTTTTGGGGATCCTGCCCAATGAGGGCCAAAGCCTGGTTGGCAAGAGAGCTTTCCCGGGGGCTAAAAATGGTGCGGAACACGACAGCTGTAGCCACCACTGGCGTGATGTAGGGCAGGAAGTAGATCATACGAAAGAACTCCTGCCCCTTGATATTCTGAAACAGAATGTATGCCAGCACCAGAGCAATACCTATTTCGGCTGGCACGGTCCCCAACGCATAGAATACCGTGCGGGGCAAGGCGTCGAGAAACCGGGGATCCCCGGTTTCCTGCATTCGGCCCCAGCCCATCATCAGCAGCCAACCGGCTCCGATCAGAAGCAAAGCGCAGATAACACCGGTGACCAGACCCCGGTTGGTCGCAGCTTTAAAAGCATGTTGCCAAACGATGTAGGCTGCAACCAAAAGCAAAATCCCACCGATGAAGAAGACCATACCCTGCCAGTCACCCAGGGCCTTTTCGAAGTTTCCAAGACCAATGAACTTGCCCTGGCGTACACGCCAATTATAGGTGCTCACATACACGGAGTAACCAATGGGGAAGAGTCCGAAAATGGCGATGATCAAGAAAGCAGGGAAGACAAAAAGATAGCCTGCAAGTTGCTCCTTGATGTCTATCCAGCGCCACCGGCGCCGGGGTTTGGGGGCTGGAGATGCTGCGGCTGACAAGGTGCACTCCTCTCAGCAATACTGCCTCTCAGCGTGTCGTCCGTTGGGGAGGATGACGCGCGATTGGGTCGCAACAGGGACAATTTAAATCGTTGCCAGGCAAACTTGACCATCCGGGATCCGTAAATGTGATTATACTGTAAACCCCCCTGTTCGCGCAAGACGGGAACCCATGATGGTTGTCCTACAGGGCAACACGGCTGCTCTGCTCTATCGAGCTTTGCGATTGCTCTTGCTGGCCTGCTTCATGAGAATCTTGTGATAGTTTCTCTCCCGCTCACCATCAGTTGGGTGTTTCAAGAAATAGCTCCCATCGGAATGTAGATCCCACGCCAGGCGATTATCATGCAAGGCCTCCTGTAATAAATTGATGAGACGCTGTTGGAGCTCAGGCTCATCGATAGGAGCTATCAACTCCACCCGCTCGTTGAGGTTGCGCCCCCGCCAATCGGCACTGCCGATAAATGTCCGTGGTTCGCCATTGTTGTGGAAATGGAAGATGCGATCGTGCTCCAGGAATCGTCCCAGTATGCTTACCACACGGATATTCTCACTGATCCCTGGCAATCCTGGTCGTAAACGAGTATGTCCCCGCAAGATTAAATCAATCTGCACGCCGGCCTGGGAAGCCTTATACAGTTTCCTGATAATCGATACGTCATCCAATGCGTTCATTTTGGCGATGATCCTGCCGCTGCCATAGCTCTTCTGGAACGAAACCTCCTGCTGGATCAAGTCCTCGAATGTACTGCGCATGTACTGGGGCGCGACAATAACCTCGTCATATCGCTGGCCAGGCGCGTAACCTGTCAGATAATGAAAGAGCTTAACCAGATCGTTGCCCAGCCTTGGAGAGCAGGTCAGCAACCCTAGATCGGTATACAGTTTTGCGGTCTTGGCATGGTAATTCCCTGTGCCGATGTGACAGTAGGTCCGTGGCCCATCGGGCTCTTCGCGCACGATCAAGGTTGCCTTGCTGTGGGTTTTCAAGCCCACCAGGCCATAGGTCACATGAACCCCTGATGCCTCCAACATCTGGCCCCACTCGATATTGTTGGCCTCATCAAAGCGAGCCTTTACCTCAACCATTACCGCTACCTGCTTGCCCTGCTCTGCGGCATGCATCAATGCCTGAACAATGGGGGATTCATCGGAAGTGCGATAGAGCGTCTGTTTGATCGCGACAACCCGAGGATCAGCCGCGGCTTCCTCGATCAGTCGTTGTACGCTGGCAGCGAAGGATTCATAGGGATGGTGAACGAGGATGTCTCCCTGTCGCAAAATGGCAAAGATGTCTTGCGTAGCCTTGGTCTCTCCTTCATGTAACAACCGGCCTGGAATGACCGGCTCCCAATTTTTGTATCTCAAACGGGGATAGTGCATGTCGGCGAGCTGAAAACATGCTGTGAGATCGAGCAGCCCATCGACCTCGACTACATCCTCGGGCTTCAAATCCAGCTCTCGTTCGAGAAGCCTACGAACATTGGATGGCATCGCCTTGTCCGCTTCCAGCCTTACCACCGGCGCAAAACGCCGTTCACGCAGTTCCCCGGAGATCATGGCCAAAAGGTCCTCGGCCTCCTCCTCGTCCCGACGAACATCGGCGTTTCGGGTAATCCGGAAGGGATAGACACCGAGGATATCCATGCCACCAAAAAGCTCACTGGCATGGTGGGCAATCAACTGCTCCACCGGTAGTAAATGTTTTTTGCCATCGGGGCGATCCCCTTTTAGCTCGATCCACCGTCCCCGGGTCGGAGGTACTTTCAGTCTGGCGAAGTGAATAGTTCCCTGCTTTGGATTACGCAATACCACCGCCAGGGAAAAACTGAGATTCGAGATAAATGGGAAAGGATGCCCCGGATCCACCGCCAGGGGAGTCAGCACGGGATAATAAAAGGTCCGAAAGGTCTTTTGCAGGAACTCTCGTTGCAGCGCAGTAAGATCATCGTAATCGCAGATGACGATGCCCGCCTCTTCGGCCAATGCGGGCTTCAGCTGTTTCTGCCAGATCTCCGTCATGGTGCCGTGCATGAGCAGCGTGGCTTCCCGGATGAGTGCCAGCTGTTGCGTTGGCGTGCGCCCATCGGGCGTCAGCTTGCGCACCCGGGCTGCCTTCTGCCGTTTCAGGCCACCCACCCGTTTCTGAATAAACTCATCCAGGTTGCTGGCGGTGATCGCCACAAAGCGCACCCGTTCCAGCAACGGCGTGCGTTCATCCATAGCCAACCAGAGAACGCGCCAGTTGAAATCGATCCAACTAAGCTCCTGATTGAAATAGAGCGATGGGTGCTTGAGTGACGCATCCTCGGGCACCGGCTGGGGAACAACCGCCCGGGGCACACACGACTTGCGCAAGCCGTCCGTTTCCGGGTCCGAACCGTTGCCAAGCTGCTCGTTTCCCCTGGATTGCCTATCCTTTTCCCCAACATCGGTGGCATCGGTCCCCGACTCTCCAACAGGTACGGCCGTTTTTTTGGTCTCGATCTTGTCTGCCATCTCTATCAGACTCCTCATCCTTGAAGCAGTTGGGCGGCAATCCCAGAAACCATTTTCGCGGGATCATACGTCACCGTCGCATCCATGAAAGACCCATAACGTCCGACTCCCGTACTGCCATTATAGCAGGCCTTGTGCTCCTTGGCTACCGATTTCCCCAAGCCTACCTACGAAAGCAACTCTTCGATCTCCCCTAGCTGGTTGCGCAGCTCAGTAGTAGCCTCTTGATAGGCCAGCTCCTGTTGGTCCAATAGCCGCTGAATTACGAGCAGGCGGGCGCGGGGATCATCCGTATCCGTTACCGCAACGGGTTCAGTGGACGCTTGCAGGCGGCGATGCCTGGAGGTCCTGAACCAATTCGTGACAAAGCTGGTGAAAACACTGATAAGGCTGATACCCACTGCCATCAACAATGTCCCGACGATGCGTCCGCCTGAAGTGACGGGATATTTGTCTCCGTAGCCAACCGTCATCACGGTCACGTAGGCCCACCAGAGAGCATCCTCAGCGGTCACGATGTTGGCGCCAGCTGCCTGGAATTCTGCTTCCAGGACGAAGGCCGCCGAAAATTCAAATACCACGATGGCGACTGCGGTCAAGAGTAGCAGGATGCTTTGGGCCCGGTTATTTTCCGCGATTGTTTTCACCCTTCGCCGTTCGTCGTCCCCTAGTTTTCGCACGGCCAGCCAAAACTGGATCAGGCGCAGAAAGTGCAATCCAGGAATGCTGCCAAGGATTGTCATCCAACCGTAATACTCAAAAAAGTATCGACGCCTCCCCCGTTGCCTGAACACCTTGTAGAAACCATCGACGATCAGAAAAAGACTGATCAATGCACTGATGCCGAGGACTACCTGCCTGGCTTCCGGCGGCAGGTTGAGTGGTAACAGCAGTAGGATCTCATTGATCACGGAGATGAATGCCAACGCCAGTACGAACATCTCGTAACTGGGATTGAATGGTAGTCGACTGGAAGGATTATCCTCTTTCATCGAATTGCTCCTGCATAGTCTTTGCTTAGGGGACAATACTGGGAAGTGGCGCCAAACATCCCATCGGACTGATCGATTCCCGATAACTCGTTCTGATGCAAGTATACCTGACAGTTGGCGGCTCGTCTAGGTTCTGTATGACCTGGCACCGACACTTAATCAACTAAAGTGATTCCTGATAGAGACCAGGAGTTTGCCAGCATCATCGCCGCTCGTTTGGCCACCTTCAAACCCCTGTCTTGAAAACCGGCATTTTCGGCGGCATCGGGAGCCAATTCAGAGTTTGCCTACAGGCCCGCATCCTGATTAGCGGAGTCTGCGGAGCGTATCGAGGGGTGCCGGCCTACGCCGTGAGACGGACGAAGCCGTTTGTTCAAAGTTGGGCAACCCTTATGATCCCTCCCCGAACCGGGGAGGGGAGTCGGGATGACGCTACTCTGCAGACCTCAACCGCTCCCCCTCCCAGATTGGGAGGGGGCCGGGGGGTGGGTCACAAGCGCCATATTGAGTGCGGCCTGATACAAATTGAGGAGAGTCGAGGCATCGTCCGGTGCGTGTGCCTATGGTATAATGCAAGAAGATGTCTCCAAAGGCGTTTTTTCTAAATCCGCCCAGCCTGCCGGGCACCACGGCCAACCGTGAGGGATCTGGCGGCATGGGAACAACAAGTGACGAGCCAAATGGCTTCGTCTACCCTCCTCAACTGCTGGCCACAGCTGCAGCTGTCTTGCGGGATGCGGGATGGCAGATTGCCGGACTCGATGCCGTTGTCCGGGATCTTGACCCCGATACTGTCATCGAACAATTGCCCGCTTCAGAGCTGCTGGTCGTAACGGCGAGCTTTGCGACTCTGGCCGCCGATCGGGCGTTTCTCAACCGGCTCAGGGAACGCAAACCCTTGTCAAAAGTGCTGGCCATTGGCCCGGCTTTGTCATTTCCCCAGGTTTCCCATGCCCTTAGCGACCTGGTCGATATACTTCTGGCAGGCGAACCCGAACTGGCCGTTCCGACAGCGGCTCGGCGACTGCTGGACGGAGACATCAGGCCGGGTGAGGTGGTTAATCCCTATGAGCTGGTGCCGGGGAGCTATCATCCCGATGGCCGGTTGCTGGCACTGGACGCGCTGCCCATTCCCGCCTGGGAGATCTTCCTGACCGGGCGGGATGACTTCAGCTTCCTGACCCTGCACAGCAGCCGGGGTTGCGCCGCGGGCTGCCGTTTCTGTCCCTATGTCGTTGCTCAGGGCAGGGACCACCGTTTTCAGTCTCCCAGCCGCACGGCCGATGAACTGCTTCACCTGGACGGCGCGTTTCAGGCGGGCCATGTCATGTTTCGCGATCCGGTATTCGCCCTTGATCGGAGCCGCGTGCTTGCTCTCTGCTCGGAGCTCCACCATCGCACCATGAAGCTCACCTGGGAGTGCGAGAGCCGGCCCGAACACTTTGACGGGCGTCTGTTACGGACGATGAAGGCTGCCGGCTGCACGACAATCAAGATCGGCCTGGAGAGCGCCGATCCCGAACTGCTGGTGGCACTGGGGCGGGTTGGCGATCGAGATGAGGCTGTGACCTATCTGGATCGCGTGGCCGAGGTTGTGCAGTTGAGTCGCGATGCAGGTATTCTTTGCCGCATTTTCGTCATGGCCGGCCTGCCAGGCGAGACAACGCAATCAACCGAGCGCACAGCCGGGTTTATTCGTAACCTGGAGCCGGCGCGACTGCACGTCAAAACATTCGTCTGGTATCCGGGGATATCGCTGGCGCAGACTGCAGGTCGCTCTGTGGATGATCGGGTCGAATTGCTGGAAGCAGCGGGAAATTACCGGTCACCTGCCTGGCAAAGAGTGGCTGATCGCTTAAGGCAGGTGGTTCGTGGTTGGGCATAGGATGCGTCGCGCTTTTTTGACAGGCGGCTCTGGTTTCGTCGGCAGCCACGTGGCACGCGCGTTGTTGGCAAAGCAGGTGGCGGTACGCGTCCTGGTTCGTTCGCCCGTGTCGCCCGGAAGCCTGTTAAATCGGCTGGATGTGGAACTGGTGGCAGGAGACCTGAACGAACCAGGGCCATGGATGGACACACTGGCCGGTTGCGACACACTGTTCCACCTGGCTGCCTATTACAGCAGCGATCCTGCCGATGCCCACAGTCTCTACCAGGTCAACCTGGATGGCACACAGGCTTTACTTACGGCGGCAGCCGAAGCCGGAATAGCACGGGTCGTGCACACCAGCACCATCGGTACTATCGGACGACCGGATAACGGAAGCCTGCCCTATGAAACGACCCCCTTCAATCTGTGGCGAACCGGTAGCCACTATGTGCGTTCCAAGTGGTTGGGTGAGGCGGCGGCGCTGCTCTGGAACAGGCGGGGCCTACCGGTGGTGGTGGTTCACCCGACGGCGCCGGTAGGGGCTGGCGATTGGCGACCAACCGCCACGGGAGGACGTTTTATCGATTTTCTGGAAGGCCGGCGACCTGACTACCCGGCTGGTGGCATGAATCTCTGTCCGGTTACCGATATTGCAGCGGGCCACCTGGCAGCAGCCATCCGGGGTACACCCGGCAGCCGCTACATCCTTGGACACGCGGATGGTAATCTGGATGAAGAGGCCTTTATCTCCCTTCTGTCGGAGGTAAGCGGGTTGCCTGCACCGCCGGCTGTGACGCGCAAAGCGGGCCGTCGGCCGGCGGGTTTGACCGCCGATCCGGCGCGGGCTATCACGGAACTGGGCATGCCGCAAGGGTGCTTGCGTGAGGCGATCGCTGATGCGGTGGCGTATTATGAGGGAACAAGGAAACGGGAAATAAGTAGACAAGGAAACAAGTAGACAAGGAACTGCTCATTCTGCTCGGGCCGGAGTAAAGGACAGAAATTGGATCAAATCAAAATGCGCTGGGCCATCTTCTGGATGCATCGCAGCGGGCAAAAAGGTTGGCGCAGGCTTGCCATGCGCCTGGCAGCCTGGGGACAGCCTCCCTATAAGGCTCGACGACGTCTGGCCCGCTGGGGGCAGGTTGGGTTCATCTCGCCAGACGCCCAGATCGATTGCCCTGGACTTCGACTCTCCCAGGGGTGTTTTATCGACGACGATGTGACCATCTTTCAACACCCGGATGGTGGTGCCGTCGACCTTGGCGAAAGGGTCCATATCTACCGTGGTTGCATCGTCGAAACAGGTCCGGGGGGAAGCTTGACCGTGGGGTCGGATACCCACATCCAGGCTCGCTGCCAGTTTACAGCGTTTGCCGGCCCCGTCGAGATAGGGGCCCGGGTTCAGATCGCGCCCAACTGCTGCTTCTATCCCTACGATCACAGCTTTATTTTAGATGAAGACATCGCGAGCCAGCCCCTGCAGAGCAAAGGGGGCATTGTCATTGGCGACGGTGCCTGGCTTGGGGCGGGAGTGACGGTTCTGGATGGCGTGACCATCGGCAAGGGGGCGGTCATCGGCGCTGGCGCGGTTGTGACGCGCAACATTCCCGACAATGGCATTGCTGTGGGTGTGCCTGCCAAGGTGGTGGGGGAACGGAGGTAAGGTCGGAAAATTCGCCCCTCACCCAACCAACCGATCTTCCAGGAAACGTCTCCATACGCAGCCCAGGTCTCGATTCAGCTTCCTGGAAGTGCTTCTCTGGCCCTCCGACCTCTGACACTCCGACCTTCTGCCCCTACGTCTCCGGCAAACTGCGGTGCATAACGGCGTAGTTCTCCAGCGCCTTGCCGGCGCCGATGGCAACGCATGCCAGGGGATTCTCGGCCACGTAACAGGGCACACCGGTCTCCCGGGTCAGCAGGTCGTCGATATTTCGCAGCAGGGAACCACCACCGGTGAGCACCATGCCCCGATCGATGATGTCCGCAGCTAGCTCGGGCGGTGTTTTCTCCAGGGTCTGTTTGACCGTGCTGACGATTGATGCCAGCGGTTCGGCGATGGCCTCGGTGACCTCTTCCGAACTGATCTCAATGGTTCTGGGAAGACCCGCAACCTGATCACGCCCACGGACCTCGATGGTCATATCCTCTTCCAGCGGCAATGCCGAGCCGATCTTGATCTTGATTTCCTCCGCGGTCTTCTCGCCAATGAGCAGATTATACTTTTTGCGCACATAGTTGATGATCGCGTCGTCCGTCCGGTTACCACCGACCCGTACGCTGCTCCACACGACGATGTCGTACATCGACACGACCGCAGCTTCGGTAGTACCGCCACCGATGTCGACCACCATGTTGCCGGTGGGGGTACCGATGGGAAGCCCTGCACCGTAAGCGGCCGCCAGCGGTTCCGGAATGAGATAGGCATCTTTCGCGCCGGCCTGTTCCGCGGCATCCTTCACCGCTCTGCTCTCGACACTGGTCACACCGCGCGGGGTGCTGATCATGACCCGCGGTCGCAGTAATGGATTGCGGCCGATGGCGCGTTGAATGAAGTAGCGCAACATAGCCTCAGTTACCACGTAATCGGCCACCACGCCAGCCCGCAAAGGCCGGGCTACCTCGATGCTCTCCGGCGTGCGGCCAAGCATGTCCCTGGCCTCCTTGCCCACAGCCACGATTTTATTATCGCGCGTGGAAATGGCAACGACGGAGGGCTCCTGCAAGATAATGCCCTTGCCGCTGAGATAAACAATGATGTTGACAGTTCCAAGATCTATGCCAATGAGTTTTTCTAACAATTTATTCTCCGATGAGATTGTGAGAGTATGTGATCAGGTATCAGTATAACGAAAACGGGGCCAGGGGCAAGTTGCCACCCTGACCCCGTATGGAGGACATTCGCTGTGGCGATCAATCGGATTCCTCGCCTCCAATGCCTGGAGTTGGTGAGGCAGGACGCGGCTTTGACCGGCGCCTTCGGGCAATCTTGATACGCACATTCGAGCGCCGCAGTGCTTGTTCCATCAAACGGCGTCGCTCCTCAGTGCTGGGGACCCCGGTCTCAAGGAATTCCTGGGCCTTTCGTCGGGCTTCTTCGGCGCGCTGCAGGTCGATCTCATCGGCAGACTCGCCGGAACGAGCCAGCAGGGTCACCTTGTCGGGACGCACCTCCATGAAACCGCCGCCGACGGCGAAATGGATATCTTCTTGACCCTCTTTTTTGACAACCACCTCACCCGGTTCGACGACGGTCATCAGGGGTGCATGTTTTGGCAGAATGCCCAGGACACCACTGGCGCCGGGCGCGACCACCATGTTGACGTCATCCTCGTAGACGACGTTCTCCTGTGCGATGAACTCAAAGCGGATGGTATCAGCCATTGGTTTCCTTTGGTTGGAGACTCGGAGTCTCAGAGTTTCAGAGTCTCAGAAGGTCGGGACGTCTGGTCCTCTGACCCTCTGGCATTCTGATCCTCTGATAATCTGGCCCTCTGCCTCTCTGCCCTATCCGCCCGCTCGCACACGCTCGGCTTTTTCGATGGCTTTTTCGATGGTGCCGACCATATAAAAAGCTTGCTCCGGCAGATCGTCATGTTTTCCGTCAAGGATTTCCTTGAAGCCCCGCACGGTCTCATCCAACCTGACATACTCACCCGGTGTGCCGGTGAATACCTCGGCGACGAACATGGGCTGCGTAAGGAAACGCTGCATTCGCCGTGCCCGGTGAACGATCACCTTATCTTCCTCGCTGAGCTCTTCGACACCCAGAATGGCGATGATGTCCTGCAGATCCTTGTAGCGCTGCAGGGTCCGCTGGACGGCACGGGCTACCTCGTAGTGTTCGTTGCCGACCACCAGTGGATCCAAAATACGGCTGGTGGAGGCCAACGGATCGACGGCCGGGAAGAGGGCCTGTTCTGCCAGGGATCGTTCCAGCGAAATGGTGGCATCCAGATGGGCAAAGGTCGTGGCCGGTGCCGGATCGGTGTAGTCGTCGGCCGGCACATAGATCGCCTGCATCGACGTGATCGAGCCTTTGGTGGTGGAGGTGATTCGCTCCTGCAACTCACCCATTTCGGTGCCCAGCGTTGGCTGATAACCGACGGCAGAGGGCATGCGCCCCATCAAGGCCGATACCTCGGAACCGGCCTGCACAAAGCGGAAGATATTATCGATAAAGAGCAGCACATCACGGCCTTGATCGCGGAAGTATTCCGCCATGGTCACGCCGGCAAGGCCCACTCGCAGGCGGGCGCCGGGAGGCTCATTCATCTGGCCAAACACCAGCACGGTGCTGTCGATCACACCGCTCTCCTTCATCTCGTTCCACAGGTCATTGCCCTCGCGGCTGCGCTCACCAACACCAGCGAAGACGGAGTACCCGCTGTGCTCCTCGGCCACATTGCGGATCAACTCCTGAATGATGACCGTTTTGCCGACGCCTGCACCTCCGAAAACGCCTGTCTTGCCACCCTTGGTAAAGGGCGCCACCAGATCGATCACCTTCATGCCGGTCTCAAAGATCTCTGCTTTGGTAGACTGTTCAACAAACGATGGCGCCGGCCGGTGGATCGGGTAGTAGTCTGATGCGATCACATCCGCACCCTCATCGATAGCTTCGCCCAATACGTTGAAGATTCGACCCAGCGTTTCAGGGCCGACCGGCACTGTGATCGGCGCGCCGGTATTTACCACGTCGATGCCGCGGCTCAAACCATCGGTGGTAGACATGGCAATAGCTCGAACCCGATTCCCTCCCAACTGCTGTTGTACCTCGCAGACCAGTTTGCCACCCTCTTGCAGGGGGATTTCGATGGCATCGTTGATCTCGGGCAATTGGCCGTCGGGAAATTCTGCGTCCAGGACCGGACCCATGATCGAAACGATTTTCCCAACACTTCCGGTAGAGCTATTTTTCCCATTCTGGGCCATAAGGGCGTCCTCCATCCATTTTACTACGATCAGGCCGTTTCCTGCGCCAGGGCGTTGGCGCCTGCGGCGATATCAAGCAACTCCATGGTGATCTTTTCCTGCCGGGCCTTGTTGTAACTCAAGGTCAAATCGCCAAGTAGATCATTGGCGGCGTCGGTGGCATTGCGCATGGCAACCATGCGGGCCGCGTGTTCGCTGGCGATCGACTCGTACAGCGCCTGCAGGATCTGGAGTTCAGTGAAGTTGTACAACACCTGCCCCAGCACCGTTTGGGCATCGGGTTCGAAAATGTAGTCGGCGGCCATGGGCACGCTCGGTTCCCCCGGCTCCACGGGCAGTATCTTGCGTACCACTGGCTCGTAATTGATTACATTGTGATAATCGGTGTATGCCAGGTAAACCGCATCAACTTCACCGGTCACGAAGTCCTCGATGGCCACCCGGGCAATCGGTGCCACCGATTCCATGTCCGCGCCACCATGCTGGCCGTTGGCCAAATAGGCGCTGGTCGGCTGGTCTCCAATGTTGATGAAAGTCGCTCGCAGCGGGGGGCCATAGCGGGCCATCCAGTCTCGCCCCTTCTTGCCGATAGTCACCACCGTAACCTCTTTGCCCTCTTCCTGCCATTTTTTGATGTACTGCCAGGTGTGGTTGATGAGATTGCTGTTGAGACCACCGGCCAGGCCTCGATCGGAGGTGATCATTATCAGGCCGATCCGGTTTTCGGGGCGTACCTGGAGCAAGGCCTGCAGGTCAGTGCGGCTTTGGCGCAGGCGGGCGAGAAATGTGAGCACTTCCCAGGACTTGTCAGCATAGGGTCGGGTCGCTTCAACCTGAGCCTGGGCACGGCGCATCTTGGAGGCGGAAACGGCCTCCATGGCTTTGGTGACTTTTTCGATGTTGCCAACGCTTCGAATGCGTCGCCTGATTTCGCGATCGGTTGCCATGACCTAATACTTCCTAATTATCCACCTCAGGGCGTCTTGAGGATCACCAGCCGGGGTTCACTCGGTGGGCTGACTGTTTCAAACTGGTCGGGTCCCGTCTGCCGGACTACCTGGACGAACCAGGTACCCTGGCCTTCGAAGCCGTCCCGGTGGAAAAGTTTCATGAAGCGCTCGTAGGCCGTGAGGCTCAGACAGGGTTGCGAATACTGTCCATGGCAGGCGTCGCCCTTGCCTCGAACGCTGCCCGCATTGTAAACATTGCCGAGCGGATCCCTGGCAACCAGAACCAGCTCATAGAAATCCTCCGGCGCCAGTTGGCCCACCGGTGGCACAAATTCCACGATCAGTGCCGAACCCTCTTCTCTGGACGTTTCCTGTTCCGGCCAGAGGGAGACCGGTGCACTGTAGGCGGTACTGGGTGGCGCCGGTGTTGCCGTTGCCCGAGGCAGCGCCGTTGGTTTTGGACGAGCCCTGGTCGGAGCCCGGGTAGGTGTGGCGGTTGCCGTCGGCGCGGGCGCAACATCGAAGGTGATTCCGGTATTGCGGCTTGAATCGCGCAGCGCCTGGGCCCACCATATCATGCGACCCGCAGAGACTCCGGTGGTCGCCTCTCCCTGGTAGGCCCGTTCAAAGCCACCCTGGGGATCTGCGGTTGCAAAGCCAGGCTCCAGCAAACCACCTTCCGGCAGTTCAAGCCAGGTCAAAACTGTTTCACCGCCCTCGAAGCCGGAGGCGCGGAAACGCATCTCGGAACCGGGTATGGCCGGGTTGACCAATGCTTCAGCTCTGGGCAGTGCCGGAGGTACCGGCGTCGCCTCAGGCAGATACTCACCCAACTCAATATCTTCGACCAAAAACGTGTCGTTTTCCCGGGCCAGGAAAATGGTCGCTGGTTGTGCACCAACAATGCCCTGGCCCTCGTAGGTTTCCTGCCAGAGCACGTTGACCGCAACCTGCCGGTCCGCGGTCGGCTCGGCGCCCAATACTTCAAAAAAGCTGATATGGGGGTTGGCAAGGGCCAGGCGCCCTAACACAAGATCGGCCAACTTCTCTTTTCCGCTGGTCGTCAACAAGGACCCATACACCCCACGAAACTCACCGCCAGCCAGGCCGGTTAGAAAATCATGGGCGGTTTCCATGCCGATCTCCAGGTCAGAATCGGCAAGTGGCACGGCGCTGGGGGTGGAAGTGGGTGTTGCCGTACTTTCTTTGGTGGGTTTGGGCGGTACCGGTGTTGGCGTATCGGCCTCAGGCGTTTCGACAGGCGCAGAGGTCGGTGGCACCAGTGTTGGTTCAACCTCGGGAGTCGAGCTACATCCCGCCAGGAGCAACAAGGCCGGCAGCAATAGGCCCAAAGCGAGTATCCGCAGAACTATTCTCATACGTTGATCAGATTAGCCTAAAAACTGTTTATTGAAGTCATCGAGAGCAACCTTCAGACCATCGATGGTCGCGTCGCTCATTTCCTTCTCCCGAGCGATCGATTGGCCGATGGCAGGATGGGTACTGTCCATAAATTGGTAAAAGGACTCTTCCCATTCGGCGATACGCTCAACGGGAATCTCATCCAGGTAGCCATTGGTACCGGCGTAGAGAGCCATGACCTGGTGTTCCAGAGACACAGGTTGATACTGAGGCTGCTTGAGCAGTTCGCTGAGACGCTGGCCCCGATCAAGCTGTTGCTGGGTGGATGCATCCAACGACGAACCGAACTGGGCAAAGGCGGCCAGTTCCCGGAACTGGGCTAAATCCAATTTCAGGCGCGAGGCTACCTGCTTCATCGCCCGGGTCTGAGCCGCCGAGCCTACCCGGCTGACGCTGATGCCGACGTTGAGAGCAGGCCGAACACCGGCATAAAAGAGATCTGACTCCAGATAGATCTGTCCGTCGGTGATCGAAATCACGTTGGTAGGAATATAGGCGGAAACGTCGTTGGCCTGGGTCTCGATAATGGGCAGGGCTGTCAGGCTGCCGCCGCCATAGTCGGGCGCCAGCTTGGCGGCTCGCTCCAACAGGCGGCTGTGAAGGTAAAAAACATCGCCGGGATAGGCTTCGCGACCGGGCGGGCGGCGCATGAGCAGGGAAACCTGGCGATAGGCCTGGGCGTGTTTACTCAGGTCGTCATAGACGATCAATGCATCCCTGCCCTGCTCCATAAATTCCTCGCCAATAGCACAGCCCGCGTAGGGTGCGATGTACTGCAGGGCCGCGGGTTCGGACGCCGTGGCAGCCACTACGGTGGTATGCTCCATGGCGCCATAGTGCTCCAATGTCGCCACAACCTGGGCTACCTGGGCCCGCTTCTGACCGATCGCCACGTAGATACAGATCAGGTCCTTGCCCTTCTGGTTGATGATCGTATCGATAGAAATGGCCGTCTTGCCGGTCTGGCGGTCGCCAATGATTAGCTCGCGCTGGCCACGGCCGATGGGGATCATGGAGTCGATGGCCTTGATGCCTGTTTCGACCGGCGTGTCCACCGATTTTCGCGTCACCACGTTGGGAGCGATGCGCTCGACAGAGCGGAAGCTAGTGCTGTTGATAGGACCCTTGCCATCGATGGGCTGGCCGACGGCGTTGATCACGCGGCCTATCATGGCGTCACCCACAGGTACGGAGACAATGCGCCCGGTGCCTCGGACGATGTTGCCTTCCTCGATGTCGCTGTATTCCCCCATGATAATCACGCCGATGTTGTCTTCCTGCAGGTTGAAGACGATTCCCAGCGTGCCGTTGGGGAACTCCACCAGCTCACTGGCGGCAGCACTGGTCAGACCGACGATGCGTGCGATGCCGTCGCCGACTTCGACCACGGTGCCCACGTCTACCAAACGTTGGGGGGCTTCAAAGCTATCGATTTGCCGGCGAATTAGATCCGCCAGATCCTGCGAGCGTACTGTCATGAGTTCCTCCGGAAGGAGTAGTAAGAGCTATGGCCGGTCTGTGCGCAGCCTCTCGAACCGCAAGCGGAGTGGCTCGATGAAGCTCTGCCATTGACAATTCTCAATTCACCAATTGATAATTGTCAATCAATCAGTGCTTACGCCCAGGCTCTGCCGCAAGCCGGCCAACCTGCTTGCCAGGCTGCGGTCCAGCAGTTTGTCGCCGACGCGCACGACGATACCGCCCAGAATCGCTGGATCAACGATGTATCTGAAATCCAGGTTCGAACCGAACTCGTCGACGAGTTTTTGTTCGATAGCCTGCCGCTCCTGGCTGTCCAACTCGACGGCACTGGTGATTTCCGCGATCGTCAAGCGCTGGCCGCCGCCGGCCGCCGCCAATTGATGCATCTCCTCCAATACGTCACCCAGGGCGGCGATATCGCCGTTGGCGAGCATGGCGAAGAGGAAATTACGCACAGAGCGCGGCAAATCATCGGGCATCTGCGTGACCAACAGACTCTGCTTCTCCTCGAAGCTGGGGCCTGGGTCTTCCAGGACTTTCGCCACGCCAGGGGTGCGGCCAATGGCTTCCGCTACGACAGCGAGACCGTCGATCCAGCCCTGGAGAGCCGTTTCGAACGCTACGTTGGCATACGTTCTTGCTTCGCTTGCAGTCACGTTAGTCCCTCGTCGTGCCATTTGTCGAGGCAAGGAATTCGCTTACATAGGCCTTCTGTGCCTCAGGGTCAGCCAGTTCGCGATCGAGAACCTTTTCAGCGGCAAGAACTGCCAGTTCGGCAATCTGCCCCTGGGCCTCGTTGATGATGCGTTGCTTCTCCCGATCGGCTTCCTCGCGGGCATCGTCGATGATGCGCTGTGCCTCTTCCCGGGCACTGGCCTCGATTTCGCCAGCCAGCGTTTCCCCGCGTTGAGAGGCGGAAGCGATGCGATCCATGGCCTCGCGGCGTTCCAAGTTTATTTGTTCTTCCAACTGGGCACGTTCGCCTTCAGCCTCCTGGCGCGCGACCTCAGCGGCCTGCAATCCCGCTGCGATCCGCAGTTTGCGGCTTTCCAGCATGTTGAGCATGGGCTTGTAGAGCACCAGCCGCAGGATCACGAGTAGAATGACGAAGTTGACGATCTGTGCTAACAGAAGGGAGCCGTTAATGCCTAGTTGACCGAGGATTTCACCCAATCTGGCACCTCCTTCTTGCCTTTGTCATATGTGTCTCAACCGAAATCGAACACCGTGAGATGGTTCGCTCGGCCATTAACCAGTAAGGCCAGGAGCGCCGACGAAGATCAGGACCAGCGCAACCACCAGGGCGTAAATGGCGATCGCCTCGGCGAACACGATTCCCAGGATCATGTTGGTTCGGATCTCACCGGCGGCTTCCGGATTGCGGCCGATGGCTTGCATCGCGCCCATCACCAGCAAACCGATGCCGATACCAGGACCCAGAGCGCCCAGACCGATGGCCAAAGCAGGAGCGAGAATTTCCATACCTAGAGTTCCTCCTTCGTCAATTGGCAATTAGCAACTGACAATTAACAATTGATGATTATTACTGATGTTCGCTGTCATGGTCGTGGCTGATCACAGCCATGGCCATGAAGATGAGTGTTAAGAATGCAAACACGAACGCCTGCATGAAACCAACGAATACCTCGAGGCCGTAGAAGGGCACCGGTGTTATGAACGGGACAAGGAAGGTCATCACAAAAAGCAAAATCGCACCGGCAAAGATGTTGCCGAAAAGTCGGAAGGTGAAGGAAATGATCTTGGCGAACTCGCTGATTATCTCCAGGATACCCACGAAAACTTCGATGAGCTTCATCCCGATAGAATTGGAGCCGGTCACCGGCGGCATGATGAATTTGCGGAAATAGCTCAATCCCAGGGCCTGGACGCCGATCACCTGGGTCCAGAATACTGAGATCAACGCCAGAGCCAGGGGAACATTCAAGTCGGTGGCTGCGCCGCGCATATAGGGTAACAGCACATAGCCACCGTAGGCACTTTCATGGTGTGCCCCGTCGCCATGGCTTTCATCGCCATGAGCCATCGCTTCTTCGATCTCGTGAATCTGTTCGTCCGTCAGGTCGATCGGTTTGGCGCCGTCCAGAGAGGGGATGCCAAAGATCCCTTTGCGCAATTCGAAGCCGGAGGTGACGCCTGCTTCCGCATAGGCCACTTCGAGCGGCTCGATTTTGCCAATGGTATCAACGCCGGGCAGTAGCTCCATCCAGTTAGCGACCAGCAAAAAGATCAACAGAGTCATGAAGATGCCGAAGAATTTTTTTGCGTTGCTCTTGCCGGCCACATCTTCGGCCATGTCGAAGAAGGTCTCGACGAACCACTCGACCAGATTCTGCAGACCCGAGGGAACGTCCTTCATATTGCGAGTGGCGAAAAATGCCAACACCAGGATAACAATATCAGCCAGAAAAGTGGCGATCAGCGTGTTGGTGACGGGGAAGTTGCCGATGTGAAAGACAATTTCGGGGCTAAGGACAATGGTGGGAAGAGGGATTTTGATCAGGACTGCACTGGCAATCATCACCGCCAGGATACCGACGATGATGAGAATATTGCGGGGCGTCAGAATCTTTTGCACTGCGCTGTGCCCTCCTTCGAGGCGGCGGGTTGCCGCAGAGAGATAAAAGATAAGTCCGTCCGGGTCAATACTACTTGCCGGAGCGAGCGGTCAGATTATAACCGAACGCCAGAGAATTGCCAAAATCAAAAAGGGGAGGGAAAACAGGGATATTTACCGTTACATAATGCATAGGCACGACGTCATGTTAGACGAAGAATGAGAGAAGTCGTTGATCGATCGGATTTGCTGTAATTTGAGGTAGACCAGATGCGAGAACCACCACCAGGTTCGGAACAAAAAACAAATACTAACGCAGGGTCAAGTGGCGTAGGGGATTTCTGGCGTTGGTTGTTGCTGCTGACGATTTTTACGGCGGTGGCTTTGCTGGTGATCGGTACATTGTTGTCCAATCCCGACGGTGGAGTTCGGGCGGGCATCAGCCGGACCCACGTCGCTCAGTTGGAGGAAACGCGGGCGGCATCGTTGACCGATGCCGCCGTGCCCACCACTGAACCGACATCCACATCGACATCGACTCCCGTACCCACCAGAACACCCACCGCTACGATGACGCCAACAGCCACACCGACGCCAACCTCGACCGCGACTTTGACACCGATGGTTATTACGCCGCTACCTCAGCCGGCCGATCTTTTTGCTGCGGCGACGCATGTCGCCGAACAGACTCGACAGGTTGAACGGCATGGCACTGCGACCCCGTTGCCCCCCAACGTGGTGACGGCTACCTTTACGCCGAAACCGCTGGTGGTGACCAATACCCCGACTCCTGGCAATCAGGAAACAGCCACCTATCAGGCGGTGGTGGCCACGGCCCTCGCGGCGACCACTGGGACACCCACGCTGCCCGCTGTTCCTGTGGTTACGGCGACGCCCAGCCCGACCCGCACGCCGAAACCGATCGTTACCCCAAAACCCACATCGACGCCGACCCCGTTGTTCCAGTTGTTGAGCGACATCACGCCGACCCCAATCCCCCAGTTCCCATCGGAGCTTGTGGGCAAGATCCTTTTCAAAGGCACCGCGCTGGGTGAACCAAAGAATCCTCATGGGTATTACATGATCAATCCGGACGGTACCGGACTGGCCCGGTTGACAGGGTCATGGCTCTTCAGAGCAGCCGAAGGTCGAGACTCCCATTCAACTGGCGGGGAAGTGGGCGCAGTGGCCCGGGTGGATCCCAGAACACGCAGGTGGCAGATCTTCCTCCGTGACTACGGGTCGAATGAGCTGGAGCAGGTGACCTACTTTAGTTTTAACGGCCTGCGCACTCCGGTCTTATCACCCGAAGGCGACGCAATTGCCTATGTCACCTGGCACACGGGAAACGATGAGATATGGGTGATCGAACGAGGAGAGAAAACCGGAACACAGTTGACATTCGATAAAGATGTCTACGAGCGCCATCCCAGCTGGGCTCCCGGTGGTAACCAGATCGTTTACTACCTTGAACGTGATGGCAAGACGCGCATCTGGATCATGGACGCCGACGGCAGAAACAAACACCCTATCACCAGCCCCGACTACGACGCATGGGATCCGGTGTGGGTGAAGTATGCCGATTCATAAACAGATTATCAGAGTATCGGAGTATCGGAGTGTCGGTCTGAGACTCTCTGACATGCTGAGACTCTGAAACTCTGGAACTCTCCCCTTCCGAATATCGCTACAAGGGCCGTCGGCCAATTCGCCGGCGGTTTTATGATCTATATCATGCCGGAGTACCGGTTCATGTGGTAGAATGGTCACAAGTTCGTCATCAAAGAAAGGAGCCCCATGGCAAACTCGAATACAACAATCACTCATGACCTCATCATCGTTGGAGCGGGACTGGCCGGCAGTTGGGCCGCCATGATCGCAGCCCAGAAAGGTGTCAAAGATGTGGGCGTGCTGTCCAAAATCCACCCGTTGCGGTCGCACAGTGGGGCCGCCCAGGGAGGGATCGCAGCCGCATTGAATAACGTGCGGCCTGTGCCGGGCACCGGTCCCCGCGGGCCCCTGGAGCAGATACCCGCTGGCGATGATCCTGTCGATAGCTGGGAATTGCACATGTTCGACACCATCAAGGGATCCGACTGGTTGGGCGACCAGGATGCCATCGAGATTCTGGTCAAGGATGCCATCGACATTGTCTATGAATACGACCGGCTGGGCTGTGTCTTCAGTCGCACGCCCGATGGCCGCATTGCCCAGCGCCGCTTCGGTGGCCACAGCGCTCCCCGGGCCAACTTCTCGGCCGACTGGACCGGCCATGTGTTGCTGCACACGATTCACGAGCAAGCATTGCGCCACGGAGTCAAATTCTACAGCGAATGGTTCTGCCTGGACCTGATCGTCGAGGATAACATCTGCCGTGGCATTGTGGCCATGGAGGTCCTGACGGGCAGGATCGTCACCATGCGGGCCAAGGCGGTGCTCTTCGGCACCGGCGGCTACGGCCGGGCCTTCAAGATCACTTCAAATGCCCTGGCAAACACCGGCGACGGGGTAGCTATCGCCTACAACGCCGGCATACCATTGATGGACATGGAGTTTGTGCAGTTTCACCCGACCGGGCTCTACCGCCACGGCATCCTGATGAGTGAAGCCTGCCGGGGCGAGGGTGGCTACCTCACCAACAGCCTGGGCGAACGATTCATGGAGAACTACGCGCCCGACAAGATGGAATTGGCGCCCCGGGACCTGGTCAGCCGCTCGGAGCAGACGGAGATCGACCAGGGCCGCGGCATCATGGAAGATGGACAGGGCATCTATCTCGACATGACCCACCTGGGTGGGGAGAAGATCATGGAGCGGCTGCCGCAGGTGCGGGAGTTGGCCATCGAGTTCGTTGGGGTCGATCCCATCGACGCGCCGGTACCCATTCAGCCGACGGCCCATTACAGCATGGGTGGCATTCCCTGCGACGCCAATGGCCAGGTGCTTGCCGACGCCAACGGCACGCCGGTAGTGGGGTTCTTCGTCGCGGGCGAGGTAGCCTGCGTGAGCGTTCACGGCGCCAACCGCCTGGGTACCAACAGCCTGCTGGAGGCCTCGGTCTTCGGCCGGCGGGCGGGCTACGCGCTGGCCGATTTCATCCACGGTGGCGCGCAACTGCATCCAGTGCCTGGCGATCCGGCTGCGGCCAACACCGAGCGGGTCCGCGATCTGCTGGACAACCCGGGCAACGAGCTTGTGGAGCCTATCGCGCAGGATCTGAAGGCCACCATGACCGACAACTGCGGCATCTTTCGCAGCGACGAAAGGCTGCGTATTGCCCTGGAGGACATCCACCGGTTGCAAAAGCGCTTCCAAAACGCCCGAGTGATGGACAAAAGCAACCGCTTCAACACCGATCTGTTGGCGGCCATCGAGGCGCAACACATGCTCACCTACAGTGAGCTTATCGTCGGCGGCGCGCTCAACCGCACCGAGAGCCGCGGCGCCCATTCCCGCACCGATTTCCCCAAACGGGATGATGAGGAGTGGCTGAAACATACCGTGGTCGAAAAAACCGCCGCCGGTCCGGTGATCAGTTATAAACCGGTCAACATCGATTGGAAGAAATACCCGCCGCAGGAGCGGAAGTACTAGCGAGAGGATCAGAAGGGCAGAGAGTCAGAGGACCAGAAGGCTGTGGTAACACCGAGACTCTGAAACTCTGACCCTCCGCCAACGGGAGTATACGACTATGACCGAGAGCAAGAACGTAACCGTCCGCGTGCAACGCTTCAATCCCGACACCGACCGGAAGCCTTACCTGGATTCGTTTGAGGTCGAGTTGACGGCTGATAAGACGGTGCTGGACGCGTTACACGAGATCAAAACCCGGCAGGATGGCAGCGTGACCTACCGGCGCAGTTGCCGCCATGCCATTTGTGGCAGTTGTGCCATGAATATCAATGGGGTCAACATGCTGGCCTGTAACAAACCCCTTCGCGATGTGCTGGACCGCAAGGGACAGGTAACCATTCGCCCCTTGCCTTACCTGCCCATCATCAAGGATCTGGTGGTCGATCGTACGGTATTCTGGGAGCAGTATGTGAGGGTCAAGCCCTGGCTGGAGCCCCCCGAGATCGAGACCGACAAGGAGTATCGAGTATCTCCCGCCGAGGTCGCGGCCCTGGACCATGCAGAGACCTGCATCATGTGCGGCGCCTGTTATTCCGCCTGTACCGTGGTGGCAGGCAATAAACGCTACATCGGGCCCCATGCCCTGCTCAAGGCCTATCTGCGGGTGGTCGATCCCCGGGACACGGCCGTCGAAGCGCGGTTGCAGGAGATCTCGGGTTACGACGGCGTCTATCGCTGCCATACCATCTTCAACTGTATCGACGCCTGCCCCAAGCACCTGAGCCCCACATCGGCCATCGAACGGCTGCGCAAGATGGCGCCAAAATCCAAACGGCTTGCGCAAGAGCGCCAGGAACGACAACGGACCCTGACACAACCAGTGGCGGAGTGATGTCGATATGTCACGATGTCATCATGTCACAAAACTCTCATGACATTTTGACATGATGACATGATCCGGAGGATATTCAAAATGTATAAAACAACCGGCTTTCTCAGCTTCGCCCTCCGCCGCCTGACCGGGCTGGCGCTGGTGGCCTATCTGTTCATGCATATCATGGTCATCGGCTCGGCCAACGGTGGCAGCGCACGGTTTGATTCGGTGTTGAACTTCGTGCAGACGGACTTCTTTAAGCTGTTGGAGATTGGACTGTTGGCCGCGGTGGTCTACCATGCCGTCGACGGCATCCGTCTGTTGATCGTGCACTATTTCGATGTACCCGACAAGGAAAAAAGCCTCTTCTACGCCATATTCGCCGTGGCAGCCATCCTGGTGATCGCCGGTGGCCTGCCCATATTACTATTCATGCTGGAGGGCAAGTGATTATGAGTATCATGCGAAACTGGCAGATCCAGCGACTGAGCGCGGTTGCCCTGCTGTTTTTTTTGACAACCCACATGGTTGTAGTTCACTATCCTCCCTTCCACATCACCTTTGACCGAATTCTGGAACGCATGGCCAACCCGGTCTGGAAGACGATCGACATCCTGTTTCTGGCCTTTGTACTGGCCCATGCCCTGAGCGGCGTTTGGGCCGTAGTGACCGACTATGATGCCCTGTACCGCTGGCGCAAGCTGATCGGGGCCGTCGCCGTGGTGGCCGGGATCGCTGCGTTCATCTTCGGCGCGATGACCATCATGACCTTCCAGCCGGCAGGTGTTTAGCGAAGGGAAGCGACAGTGCGTTATGTCATCCTCGCGAACGCGGGGAAGGTTTGGACCACGAAGGCGCGAAGTCTCACGCGCCAGCACGCTACGCCAGCAGGCGTGCCGAGAGGCAGCAAGCGGTGCGTGAGCTAGGCGTACCGTGAGGTAAGGACGCGAAGCGCGAAGGGTGCGAAGGGCGCGGGGACGCGGCGCGACAGACCGTTTAGCCACGTCACTCCCGCGGACGCGGGAGTCCATGGATCTGGTGGGCGAAACCAGCCCGTGGACTCGGGTCAGGGAGTGGCAATGGATCCCCGCCGACCGCTCGGATCCATTGCCACTGTGCTGGAGGTCGCGGGGATGACAGTTTGATGGAACCTTCACTCCCGCGGCGCCCTCCGGGATGCACGAGAGAATGACAGTGACTAGCGTAGGGATAACATAGGAGGGGGGCCGCGTTCGCCCCATTTCGCTCTCCGTGCTACCATTCGCTCAATTCGCCGAATTCGAGGCAGAATCCCGCGTCTGACCCGTCTCTGCGAGGTACCGTCCATTG
Source organism: Chloroflexota bacterium (assembly GCA_034717495.1). Classification (NCBI taxonomy): domain Bacteria; kingdom Bacillati; phylum Chloroflexota; species Chloroflexota bacterium. The sequence goes on from JAYELL010000048.1 coordinate 39,328, forward strand.
TCAACACGCAAAAAGATTCTTAGTATCCTTGGCACACGGCCCGAGGCCATCAAACTGGCCCCGGTGATCGTGGAACTCAACCGCCGGCCCGAGATTTTCGACTCCAGGGTTTGTATCACGGCGCAGCACCGTGACATGCTCGACCAGGCCCTATTGCCCTTTGACATCGAAGTCCATCACGATCTGGACATCATGATGCCGGGGCAGTCGCTGGCAGAGGTAACCTCGCGGGCTGTAGCGGGACTGGATCGGGTCATCCTGGAGGAGCAACCGGACGTTATCCTGGTGCAGGGGGATACCACCACCGTTTTCTGTGGCGCGCTGGCAGGCTATTACAACCAGGTGACGGTCGGCCACGTCGAGGCAGGACTGCGCACCGGCGACAAGTATTCACCCTTCCCGGAAGAGGGCAATCGCCGCCTGACCGGCCACCTGGCCGATTTACATTTTGCCCCCACCGAACAGGCCAGGAACGCCCTGTTGCGGGAGGGAATCTCGCCGGACGCCATTTTTGTTACCGGCAACACCGTCATCGATTCCCTGCTCTGGATGCGCGATCGGGTGCGCGGGGAAACGCCGGCATTGCCCCCGGGCCTGGCGCAGCAGCTGGCTGACCGGCAAGTGGTCCTGGTGACAGGGCATCGCCGGGAGAGCTTCGGCCCAGGTTTCGAGAACATCTGTTGGGCCATTCGGGAGGTTGCCGATCGATTCGACGATGTACTGTTCGTCTATCCGGTCCATCTCAATCCCCGGGTGCGGGAGCCGGTCAAGCGCATCCTTGGGAGTCACGACCGGATTGCCTTGATCGAGCCCCAGCCCTACGAGTCCTTTGTCTGGTTGATGGATCGCTCGGAGATCGTTTTGACCGACTCCGGGGGTGTCCAGGAGGAGGCACCCTCCCTGGGCAAGCCGGTCCTGGTCATGCGGGAGACCACCGAACGCCCCGAGGGGATCGAGGCCGGCAATGCCCGCCTGGTGGGAGTGGAGTGGGATCGTATTGTTGCGGCGCTGGCGGAGCTGTTGCAACATCCCAAACAGCGGGCAGCTATGGGCCAGGTCCGTAATCCCTACGGCGACGGACAGGCGTCCGTTCGCATCGCAGACATCCTCGCTCAACAGTGAGTCGGAGGGGCAGAGGGTCGCCGTGTTGCCCCATCCCCGTGTTCTTGACGCAGGACAAACCCAGCTAACCCAAACCAGGGACTTCGTACAGCCTCGACTCCTCGGCATATTGAGTGTTCCGTAATCCCCCGTTGTTCAGGATCATTCCAACAACAAGGTACATAACATAACCGAAGTTCCTTCGCGGAATTGCTGGCCACTCTCCGCGGCAATTGACCCCCCTATTCTTTTGTGCTATCATCGTTTTTTGCGGTACATAAACCTGCCTCGATTCTCGGAGGTCCCATATGTTCAGAAGCCCAGCCGTTACCGGTCGAGCGACCTTTGTCTTGCTGATTCTGGTCCTCTTTTTGATTGCTTGCGCGTCCAATCCCGTGTTTGTCACGAAAGAAATGTATCCTGTCCCCGCCGAGACAATGCAGCCTGAATTGTTTATCGAAGC
>JAYELL010000049.1 GCA_034717495.1 Chloroflexota bacterium
GAACGGCTTGTTCGGCCCCCCTAACCCCCCAGAGGGGGGAATTCCCAATCACCCCCCTTTGCGAGGCAGGGAATGACGCTCCGGTCTGACCACCCCCCTTAGGGGGGCCGGGGGGGAGGACGGGAACGGCTTGTTCGGCCCCCCTAACCCCCCAGAGGGGGGAATTCCCAATCACCCCCCTTTGCGAGGCAGGGAATGGCGCTCCGGTCTGGTCACCCCCCTTTGCGAGGCAGGGAATGACGCTCCGGTCTGGTCACCCCCCTTTGGGGGGCGGGGGGGGGAGCGAAGGCAGCCAGAGGAACAGGCGCGGCTGGCTGAGAAAGCTTGTTGCCCACAAGGCACCCGGCTGCCCGGTCGCGCTGCGCACATTGCGAGCCACCTGTACCGACCAGTTGAAGCGGTGGTTTTCTGACGCGGTGTCAGTCAACCAATCTTCTGGGACTCGGAAGCTCGTTCCAAGGGTCGGCTGCGTCAACTCGGCGCGGAGATTGCCCTCCGGGCTAACCCGAACGACATAGACCTCATCGGGCGCCAGCGTCCCAACCGAGAGCCACTGCAAAACCACCGGCTGGCCGCCCAGTTCCGCTCCATCGAGAGGAAAGAGAAGCTGCGGCGCGGGCCAGGGAGGACCAGGCGTTGCTGTTGGAGTAGGCACGGGTGTCGCCGTGGCCGATTCCACCGGAACTGGTGTGGCCGTTGGGATCACCGTTCCGACCGGCACGACGATCTGGTCGCCCGGGCGAATGATCGTATCCGCGTTGATGATCTTTTCATTGGCCGCAACAATGGCGCCGGCGCTGCTTCCCAGCCGGCGGGCGATATTATCCACCGTATCGCCGGCCTGCACTACCACCAGGTAGATGGCACTTTCTGGCGTAGGAGTTGCCGTGGGCAGGGGATTGCCATCCGCGTCGCGCGGCACCGGTTCAGGTGGAATCTTCAGCTTCTGATCAATCCGAATCAGATCGCTGGTGAGGCCATTGAAGATCAGCAAGTCCTCGACGTCTACAGCAAACTCGGCCGAGATCCTCTCGACGGTGTCACCGCGCACCACGGTGTAGATGATCGGGGTCGGCGTTGCTGCAGGGGTTGGCGAATCTGCCGGCGTCAGCGCAGCAGTTGGGGCGACTTCTCCAGAAGCTGCTGCTCCGGAAGATTCAGGCGTGACGCTGCGCGCAATGGCCGTCAGTTGTGGTGGTGCACCCGTCGATTCGGGGCCGGCGCCCGTCGTCCACCATAGAAACGCCACGCCAAGAGCCACGAGTAAAAGGACCAGCTCTCCTATCGGCACCCGGAAACCCCCGCGACGCTTCTGTTCCTCCAACGCATACCCGCACATAAAACAAGTGTCCGCCCGTTGCGCGACATGTTGTCCGCAGTTAGGGCAGTAGCGGATTGGTCGCAGGTCGGATGAGAGTTCAGGTTGGTTAGGCATGTCAAGATGTCAGAATACCATTATGTCAAGATGTCGGAATACCAGAGTGTCGGAATGCCAGATAGCTGATACGTGTCGCGTTTCATTTTTGGCAATCGGATGGTTTGGGCCGATCCCAGAGTAAGAGGAACAGGATGAAGACCAGGCTAAGAAGAGAGATGATCGCGCCAAGCGTACGAACGGGTGTCGTGCCATGGCGGATTTCGACCATGTGCTGCCCGGCGGGCAGGTCGACGGTGATCAGGCCATAGGGTGCTGCGTTTCCGTGCGACACACGCTCCCCATCGATGGTGGCAGCCCAGCCCGGAAAGTCGTAGGTAAGGAACTGCAATGTCAGCGGTTCGGTTGCCTCCACATCGACCGACACGGAGGCGCCGCCAACCCGCTGCCCGCGGAGCTGCCCGGTGCCGTTCAGGATCACCACCTTTTCCAGGGGCTGCCCGGACCGGTATTGCCCGACCAGGGGTGTGTCTGTCGGAGCCGCATCGGCGTACACCGTGATGCCAATCATGTCCGGATGCTGCGTTTCGAAGTTGATGATCGATAGCGCACTCTCGTTCTCGGGACGAATATCTGTGTACTGCGGTGCCGTGTAGGGAAAGCTGGACAATACCACGACCAGCGCCATCACGTAAGCAGCCGGGGTATCCAGATTGAATGGCGAGGGACTATTGGCGAGGCGCAGCAGGTTAACGACAGCGCCGCCGGCCAGAACCGCCACCGTCAAGGAAACCAGTCCCAGCAGTCGCCAGGGAAACTGAATGAGAGCCAGAGGACTCACGGAATCCCAAACAGGCTGGGCAACCGGCATCATCAATACCAGTAGCACCAGCGTCGCCAATGCAAAGAAGGCAGTGGTAGATCGGCCGATCGCCTCACGCCTCAATCCGGCCACCAGCCCAGCCAATGCCAGCCCGGCGCCGATGATTCCCAGCTGAAAGCCCATGCCATCCCCGATGCCCAAAGGATCATCGGAATAGCCAAAGCCCCAGAATGGATCCAGGAATTGGTTGAAAAAAACGAAGTGTTGCCGGTAGCTGTAGGTACCCTGTACCCACTGGGACTGCACGATGTACTGTCGCTCCAACAACATAGGTAACAAAAAGATCGCCGCCAGGCCGACGGCCAGCAGCCCGGCAACCAGCGCGCTCAAGCTGCTTTGCCAAAGGCTGGTCCAACCAGCATGCTGTGGCGGCTGTGTCTCCGGAGTTGCAGCCATGCCAGAAGTCTGGGCAACGCCAGGGTCATGCCGTTCATGAGAGCCGATGGCACTCCGGTAGCTGCGTCGCACCACGGCAAAACCCACGTAGGCCATCAACAGCGGCGTAAATATCAGGATGCTGGCGGTGTGGGTGAGCATCAGGCCGGCCAGGGCCAGCGCGGCCAGCGCCACCCGCCGCGTTCCACCCCTCTCAATCAGGTCGTCGAATGCCAGCAGTACCCAGGGAAACCAGGCCATTGCACAGAATTCGGCAAAGGCCGCACGCACGGAGATGGTCAGCAAATGATAGGGCGCGTAAACATAGATCAGGGCCGCCACCAGGGCCGCTGCCCGTCCCAGGGAGGTGTCACCCCACCAGCGACGCGACAACAGGTACATGCCCCAACCACCGGCAACAAAGGCCAGGGCCCAGGTTACTTTCACCGCCGCTGTGAAGCCCAGCCCCAGCAGGTGGAAGAACTCCGCCACGAAGTAGGCCAGGGGGGCGTAGAGCAGCCACAAGGGATAACCAAAACCCAGGGCGTGATCGGGTCCCCAACGGGGCCAAAGAGCACCATCGCGGATAGCCGAGTCGAACTCGACCAGGAAAAAGACAGAATGCCCGGCATCGTGCGCGTCAAAGAAATAGCCCGGGCTGAACAGCGGGGCCACGGCAAAAACAGACAGCATAAGCAGGAAAATCAGTTCCCTGTCAATGTTGACACGCAGTCGGTTCATGGTTATCAGAATGTCAGAATATCAGATGGTCGGATGGTCAGAATGTCATGATTTCGCATCTCGATACGAAGTCCCGTAGCGGATTTTGGCATCTTGACATACTAAAGTGATTCCTGATAGATACCAGGAGTTTGTAAGCAGTCATCCATGCTGCGCGAGCATCTCATAACCCTTGGTTTCAAAGTGGCATTGCTTTAGCACCACATCAACCCAACGCCTCGGCAACCACATCATGCGCGATGGCTCGCCAGCGGCCCCAATAGCTTCGTTCACCGGGAATATCCCGCAGCCGAACTGCCACCGCCGGCAGTTCCTGGGGCCATACCGCTATTACCTGCTCGACCTCATCCTGATCAAGTCTTGGGAAACCACCAACCTCCTTCAAATGAAAGAGGTAGGAAACGAAAGGAACAACGATCTCTTCGAAGGCCAGCCTGTAGGACAAAACGGCCAGAAAACTTTGGATCTGAACCTGAAGACCGGTCTCTTCCCCGACCTCCCGGGTGAGTGCGTCCAGCACCGGCTCCTGCAGACCCACACCACCGCTCAAGAGCCGGAAAACGCCGTTACGATAGTGGGCCTTGCGATGCAACAACACGCGCCCATCGGGACGTTCCAGGGCAAACACGACCTCGCCTCGGCGATCTCCATACCTGCGGAAGCGGGTCAGGAATAGCTGCTCGCCGATCGGCAGGTCATACTGCTCCCGCCGCGGTTGCCCGAAACGGCCAGAAATGGCCTGGACTTCCCCTTCGTCGATCATATGCGTCTCCAGATACCAAATAGCAGCCGGCCAAAAACAAGCAGGCCAAACAGGAACCATCCGAGCAGGGATATCCGCTTGCTGACCGTTCGAATCGTCGTATCATCGAAGCGCACGAGTACGTAGTGTTCCCCTTCGGGCACCGGGACGACGATGCGTGCCAGCGGTCCATCCTCCCGCTCCAGGGGCAGTTCATCGATGACAGGCCCATCCTCGCTTTCCAGCAGATAGGCCCGCCAGCCAGGGAACCAGGCGATATTGAAGACCAGCTTCTGGTCGGCAGCGCCTACGTGCACCCAGAGCTTTTCGTGGGCACTGCCCATGTCCAGGCTCCACACGGCCAGGGTCTCATTCTGGGGCATCTGGCGATAGTCTATCTTGCTGGTCACGGCGGCGGCCTGCCGGGCAATGGCAGCTTCCTGCGCCTCTCTTGTCGCATCGGGACCGAGCGGTGGATCATCGGCCTGCACATAGAGTTCCGCCATGTCAGACCACATTTCCCGCTGTGAGAGATCGACCCACTTGGGCGCACCTGTCATCCGATCACTGCTCTGTTGAAAGCGCATCAGCGCCGCGTAGCTGACCGGGCCTTGCTGCGGCGTCGGATCCGACGTTCGGGTCTGAAGATAGGGATAGCTACCCAGAATCACCAGCAACACCAGAAGGACCGTCGGCAGGTTCAGGCGGGAGTTGCGGTCCTGTTCCTCGGCGCGGCTGCGACTGGGAAGCAGGTCAAAGCCGCTGCGAGCGACGCTGCCTGCCAGGATCGCCAGGGGAGCGGCTGTCAACATCAGCCAACGCCAGGGAAACTGGGCATAGCTGACAAAGCCGAGATTACGCCAGGCCCAGAGGGAAACCGGCAGCATCAAAAAAATCACCAACAGCAGCCAGCCCCAGAAAAAACGCATCTCCCGGCGCTGCGCCGGTGGCATTCGACGCAATCCGGCGATTCCAATAATCGCCAGCACCACCGGCACGACGCCCAGTTGAAAGCTCAGACCACCCTGCTGCAGATCGTCAGGGCCAGGTTGGCTGATTCCAAAACCCCATCCAGGCTGGAAGAGCTGGTGTGGATAGACGAAGTGCTGCTCCGGAGCATAGTAGCCGCCGTACCACTGATCCTGGTTGACGTATTGCGATTCCGACAGCGCAGGCATCCAGAAGAAAGCGCTCATCAACAGGCCAAGAAAGATGCCAATGGCGGGCGCTGCGCTGATCCGGATCAGGTTGGCAATGAAGGGCAGCAGGGACTCCTTGGAAAGTTTGCGCAGCGGCTGCTCCTCGTTGATACGATTCAGCAGCAATAACAGGGCATAGAGCCCCAGCAAAGGTGTAAAGATCAACGCCACCAGGTTGCTGGTCAACATCAACCCGCAGTAGGAGAGAGCGATGCCCACCGTCGGCCAAACCAGAGATCGTCCATCGCCAGGACGGCTGGACTCGAAGGCCGAGCGCACGCTCCACAGAATGAAGGGCAACCAGGCCATGGCGACATATTCCGCCAGGCTGGCCCGCACATAGACCTCCAGCAGCCGGTAGGGGATAAACACATAGGCCACGGCAGCGATCAACGCAGCGTTACGCCCCAGCCAGGAGCGCGCGAAGCCATACATGCCGATGCCGGAAGCCAGCATGGCAAGCAGGTAGACCATCTCGACGCTCAGGGTAAACCCGAATCCGAGAAAACGGTAAAAGAGCATTCCGATGAAGGTGGGTAGCGGCCCGTAGATCAGGAACATGGGATAGCCGTAGCCCCACGAGAAGTCGGGGGACCAACGGGCCAGCCAATCGCCATCGCCCACACCCTGGTTGTACTCAAAGATGAAATAGACGTCGTGGCGAGCGTCGTGGGCGTTCCAGAAATAGCCGGGCGCCAACAGAGGCGCCGCAGCAACCAGTGTAAGCAATAACAGCAGCAACAGCTGGGGGCTTAGCAAAGAATGGCGTGATTGCCCGTTCACGACCCCACCTCCAGGACGACTTTATCGTCGCCATTGGCGGGTAATCGCTGGCCGGTCTGCCAATCGTAAAGGCCCAGATAGATCTGGCGCACATCGCCAGCGCGCCCGGGATCGATCTCCAGACGATAAACGTTGGACACGATCTCGCCCAGCGCCCAGCCTGTCGTCGGGTAGGACTGCCCTTCGAGCTGCGGCGGGCCATCCCACTGGGCGACTCTGCTGCCGTTCTCATCCACGGCATGCACGAAGACGTTGTAGTCGACCTCCACTGGCTGGAGGGCTTGCCAATCGACGGTGATCGTCAGCGCCTCACCTGCCATCCCGGAGGGACTATCGATCGCACCAGTGTCCTCTATGGCAGCCTCGGCAGGCTGGGCCACGTTTGCCGTCAAAAGCGTGATGGTTTCGTCGCCGAAGATGCTTGCCACATGCAGGTCGGGCAGAGATTGGGTGTACCGCGGAGCCAGGTAGCCATAGCTGCTCAGCACGACGAAAGCCAGCAGGGCTGCCCAGATCGCTTGCGCGGCCAACCGTCGTTCAAGCAGAATGACGCTGCCGGCAGCCAACGCCAACCAGGGGCCGGCAAGGACAAGGAGTTGCCAGGGATAAGCGAGCGTTGTCGAGAGAAACGGCAGCAGGCTCCACAGGGGCCGGGCCAGGGTCGTGGCAAACAAGGTCACTACCAGCACCGCCAGAAGGGCGAAAACAACCGCGTACCTCATGTCGTGTGATGCACGACCACCCAGGTAGCCCTTGCTCGCGGAGTCCTGCGTGGCCCCCTCTCGACCTCCGTCAAATAAAAGCAACGCCGCAAGCATCGCCAGGCCAACGGCAGCCAGGCCCAGTTGGAAGGGTGGATCTCCTTTCCAGTCGGGTGTACTGCCACCGAACTGCCACAACGAGGAGAAAAGCTGATAGGGATGCACGGCATGATCGCCAAATCCGCCTGGATCTCCCCCTGCCAGAGTCAGCGAACCGTGCAGAAGCCAATCGATGACCGATCCCAGCAGCAACCCGGCAGCAATAGCGGCCGCAGCCGGTAGCCGTCCCGATCGCGTGCCGGCCGGCCAAAACGCCCAGGCCAGCAAGATCACCGAAGCCCACAGGGCCAAACCGGGCTGGCTCAGAAAGAGCAAAACTATGCCAACGGCAATCGCGGTCAACCAGCCGGCCGTTGCGGTGCCAGACTGCTCCGGGGTCTGCCCTGCAGGGTCACTCCCGGCTACGATCCTGACATGGTTGATGGCCCACAGGACCCATGGCAGGCAAGCCAAAAAAAGCGCCTCGCCGGGCACACCCCGCAGGTAGATGATTGAAAGCAGGTATGGCCAGAACATCAACAGAGTGCCCGCCAGCACGCCGGCCCGTTCGGCAAAGACCTGCAGTCCCTTGTCGCGGGCAGAGGTGGTTGCCAGAAGGCGTATCCACAGATAGGCACCAAGGCCGCCCATCACGATGCTCAGACCGAAGACTACCTTGAGGGCAACGATCCCGCCCCAAAAAGGCTGAACCAACGAAGCCAGCCAGTAGGCCAGCGGCCCCTCGCCAGCCAGTGATCCCGCTTGTTCGCCGAGGGTCGGAAGCCAGCGCAGTTTGTTGCCCGAGCCTGCCAGTTGCTCCAGATTGAAGACAGCCAGGAAACCACTGTGAACCTGAAAATAGCCCGGGTAGAGCAACGGTGCCCAGGCGATGACAGACAGGAGGAATAGCAGAAAGGGGTAGATATTGAAGCGTCGTCGGGCAACCTGCCGAACATCAGCTTCTTGAAAATCAGAGGACCGGCTGGTTTGCCGGCCCGCTGCAACGGTCGCATTCGACATGTCCGCGATTATAGCATATTAACTGGTTAACTGGTTAATTACTGAATTGCTGAATTGTTTTCAAGAATCGGATGCTGCAAAATGTGATATGTTTTGAGGCAAGGTCGAGGATAAGATGCAAGCCGAGCTTAGGCGGCCTCTTCCGGCGCACCGGTCACCGTTGCCAGTCCGGAACGACACCTGGCGATCCCCTGCTCGTTCCCCTGTTTGGAAAAAAGGGCGAGACTCTCCTTGTAAAGCCTCGCTGCAAGCGGGTAATGGCCCTGAGACTGCACCAGGTGCGCGAGGTTGTGGAGCACATCGGCGATACTTGCCTCAAGGGACATCTTCCGTAACAAGTCCAGGCTCTCATCGTAGAGCGCGGCTGCCTGCTGGTAGTCACCCTGTTGCTGCGCCACCTGCGCGAGAATGTTGAGCGAGAGAGCGCGCACTACCCGTTCGCCGACCTGGCGGTGCATGACAATACTTTCCTCAAGTCGGGCACGCGCTGCGTCAAGGTTGCCTTGTAGCGAGTCCGTATATCCCCAGTTCATTAGTGGGATGCCGATACCCCATTTGTCGCCCGTCTCGCGAAACAGGGTCAGGCTCTCTTCAAACCGGGAACACGCACCGCTGTGGTCATGTCGTAGCAGATGCGCTTCCCCGACAACAGCGAGCGCGAGGGCCACACCCCATTTGTCCCCCGCCTGGCGGAATAACGCCACAGCCTCCTCGGCTGCGAGTTGGACTGAATCGCAGTCGGCCTGATAAGCCATTACCAATGCGAAGGCAGTCAGGGCCAGGGCCAGTTCCCATTCCTGTTCCTGCGAAGAGCCCAGTTCCCTGTAGATGAGGATGCTCTCCTCCAGAAGCAAGCGCGCAGCAGCAAGGTCGCCCGGCCAGGCCAACGCACCTGCCCCGGTCAGCACTCTGGCGCGCAAGGCGGGCGGGGCATCACTTCCTCTCTCCAGCGCTTTGGCCGACCAGTCACGCCCTTCGCTCAAGTAGCCGCGAATAGTCCAGAACCTCCCCAGTGCCCCGGCCAGTCGCAACCCCGCTTCGGCGTCCGCGGCGCGTTCAATGAACCATGCCAATGCCGCCCGCAGGTTGCCGTTCTCTGCGTCCAGCCGATCCAGCCACACCTGTTGCGCGCCAGTTCGCAGATGCGGATCGGCTTCCTCCGCCAGAGCCAGGTAGTATTCGGCATGTCGCTGCCGGATCATCTCTTCTTCGCCTCTCTCTGTCAGCCGCTCCAGTGCGTACGCGCGAATTGTCTCGAGCAGCGTGAAACGTGGCTCGCCGCCTTGCTCATGTTGTACAACGAGGCTGTTGTCAACCAGCGACGTCAGTACATCCAAGACAGGCGAGACATGATTATTGACGCCCCATGTCACTCTTTCTGCGGCTTCCAGCGTCCAGCCGCCAATGAACACGCCAAACCGGGCCAACAGCAACTGTTCTTCCGTCGTGAGCAGGGCATAGCTCCAATCAATCGCGTTGTACAATGTGCGGTGCCGAACTGGGACATCGCGCAGTCCATCCGTGTGCAGCATCAGCCGTCCGCCAATCCGTTCCAAAAGTGTCTTTGGCGGCAGCACTTTAGTCCGGGAAGCTACCAACTCGATCGCCAGTGGTAAACCGTCCAGATGGGCGCAGATAGCGGTGATCGCTGCGGCATTGTTTGCAGTGAGGATAAAGTCGGACCTGACGGCCCGGGCGCGCTCGGTGAACAAGGTAATGGCAGGGTAACGCATCAGTTCCGCCGTTTCATAACCATCATCCGTCCTGATGGGCAATGCCAGCGGAAGGACGGGAAACTGTCGTTCACGCCGGATGCGCAGCGGCGCACGACTGGTGACCATAGCGCTCAACCAGAGGCATTCGGCTAACAGTTCGCTGACGAGTGGCGCGGCCGTTACTACTTGCTCAAAGTTGTCCAGCACGAGCAGCATGTGCTTGTCGCGCAAATATTCTTTGAGACGGTCGGCGAAGGAGTAACCGCCAGCCTTGTTGACACCGAGTGTCCGGGCGATGGTTGCAGCAACCAGGTTCGGATCGCCGACGGGAGCAAGTGCGACGAAATATACACCATCGCCAAAATCGTCGAGCAGGCCAGCCGCAACCTGGATCGCCAGGCGTGTCTTGCCGACACCCGGAGGACCGGCAAGTGTGAGCAATCGGGTATCGGCGTCCACAAGACACTTCCGCACGGCGGCTACATCCTGATCACGCCCGATCAATGGGGTCGGCTGCGCGAGCAGGTTCGTAAGGTGGCGGCTGCCCCGGGTGGATAGTGCCGACCAAGGCGCGCTCGCCCCCATTCGCGCAAATCTCACGAATGTTGGGCGTTCATCGTCGGCAATGCCCAGATGCTCGGCAAGCAACCCGGCGATTTGTTTGGATGGTCGCCGCTCATTCGCCTCGATCTTTTGAATGGTGATCACGGCGCACCCCACTTGCCGCGCCAGCTCCTGCTGGGTCAGGTCGAGTGCTTTGCGGCGCTGTTTGAGCCACTGTCCGAATGATGTGTCGCCACGCATCTCCATTTTCTCACTTGCGCATTGCAACGGCCAATAAGTGGATGGTGTGTCAGAGACGATTATACCACATTTTGTATTAGTGATTGTATGACCGGCTGTATGACTCCGATCTTCTAATCAGCACCGCAGTTTAGTATGATAACTACAAAGACTACTCTTCAAACGAAAGGAGACGAGCCATGCCTAGACAATTGACTGCACCAACCAGACTTCTGCTCGTGAGCGTTGTACTCGCCCTGTTGCTTGGCAGCCTCGCCGCGTGCAGTGCTGTACCAAGTGCGCCGCCGCCCGGAACATACACCGCCACGCTTGTGGAGGCGGACCTTCCATCGGAACTCCCGGACGAAGTCCGCGCATTCTTGCAGGGGACTTGGGAAATGACCTTCGGCGACGACCATCGCTTCCAGGGCTACAAAGACGGCGACTTCATGGTTGAAGGGCGCTATACATCGACACAAGACCAGATCGTGTTTACTGATGAGAAAGGCCCGGCAGCAGACCCCGACATACCGGGTACCTACAAGTGGAATTTCGACGGGAAAACACAGACATTGACGCTGACACTGATTGACGACGAGAGCTTGCGGGCCCTGGTGCTGGCGGCGCACCCGCTGACCAAGCAGAAGTAGCCGCTGATGCCTTCGCTAATCCACCCAATCCACAAAATGAATGGAGGTAACATCCGATGAAACCCAAGAGAATACTTCTAGTCGTTGTTGTTCTCATTGTACTGCTGCTCGTCGTGCCAGGCGTCCATGCCAAGGTTCGCACTGACGGCGGAGGAGACATGCCGTTTTATGCGCGCATAGCAGCGGATGAAATCTTCCACACCGACGATTGGGCCGCTATCGTCTTCTACCGTCCACCAGGATGCGTGCCAGTCGGGTTCAACCTCCTCGAGTTCTACGATTTTGACGCGTTCGGTTGCAGGCCGCCTACCACAGATGGGTTCATTATTTGGGAAGCCGAGCCTTGGCTTTCTGCACCCATCCAGATCAAGCTGCACGGCCTGGGCGCAGTGCCAGTGTGGTTTGTACGCTGGCCAGAACTGCAGGGCGCAGTTAAGGACGGAGTGCTGACCATCTCTGAATTGGAAGAGATGCAGTCGTTGCTGATCGGTTCTGCCGGCTTTTACAAGGAAACGTTGCATCCGACTGGTGGAGCACAGGTCCCCATGATCCAGTTCGTGGCTCATGGCATGTTGCAGGATGGGCGATCCTTCAAAGTGCATGCAACGTTAGCGTCGGTGGGTGCTACGAACGTACACATTACTTTCCGGTGAACGAGAAGACCGCTTGAAGCAGGGTCTGAGCAACACTGCCTGTGGGCGCGGGAACCTGCTGAGGTGGGCGGGGTGCTTTTTTTGCCGTTATTTGCACGGGCCGGCCAACGATTGCGTAGCCTGCCTGCGTTCTGGCTTCTGGCGCTGCTCAACCAGAGCCAGACTTTGCTTTCAGCGCAGCGTCCTCTGCTGCGAAGCAGGCCAGGTTAACGCGTGATTGGGTTTTGTGCGCCTTCAATCTGTTTTGACAATATCATCCAGCGTCAGATTGAGCGCGTTGGCAATTGCTGATAATACCTCTGTTGTTCCTGTGCGCTTCCCTGATTCAATTTGTGATAGATACGGTTTACTGATCCCTGCTGCCTCCGATAATTGCTGTTGGGTTAGCTCCCGATATTGACGCCAAACGCGAATAGGGTTTGCACCATCTAAGATGGCATATACGATTTCGCTGGGGATTGTTTCTTCTCCCTGTTCAATAGCTTCCAGAGTTGCATCATAATCGCGAACATCTCGCAGCATTTCAGCTTCTGCCGCCAAACGTAAATATTCTTTGTAGGGAATAACTGCCCATTCCGGATTTCCATCTCTTTTGATTATTTGCACGTTCATCGGTAGATACCTCCAAGAGAACCAACTTTCAGCACCAATATCTTTCAGCACCAATATTATGAGTTCATCTTCTTGCACAGCATATATCACTCGCCAATCTCCCACTCGTAACCGATAACCTGGTCGATTTTGCAGCTTGGTTACATTGGCATACTGTGCGTAAGGATCTTCTGCAATTTGATCCAATCTCTTGCGCATCCGGTTAACTACATCACGAGGTATCCGCCGAAGAGATTTGTATACTTGCCTGGTGAATACGATTTTGTACACAAGACTATATTAGCACATCGCTAACAGTTTTGCAAACCCCAAACTGAACCACACCCGCAGATAGCGGTCGGGCTGGTTGAAAACGTCCGCCGCTGGGAACCATGGGCACGGGACCATGAGGGAGGCGGACGAGATCAAGCAGATCTTACTCCACAATCAGAGTCCCGGAAAAAACCAAGAAGCCCTCTGGAAGGCAGGGCTTCTTGGCTCCCATTGTGATGCCAGGCCAGTGCCACATTATGCCAGGCCGCAGAAGCACCACATTTTCCTGTGCATCAGTTTATTCGCAATATGCTCTCGCCTTCGTCAGGAACACCGGACGCTGCCCACGTAAAATTGCCACTCTGGTGCACATGGCGACCAATCCAGCTTTCGAATTCTTCACTTGCTTCTGTGACTATGCCATTCGTCCGCCAATTACTGTTTTTTCCATGACGGACTGTGGTAGTGCCACTGTCTTCTCCAGCCAGGAGCACGTTTCCATCATCATCCACAATCTCCCAACTCATATCGTAGTGGCTTGCCTGTCCGGAAGGCCACATGGCACCTGGATCGAAGGGCCAACTTTGGATTAGGATGTGCTCCCAGCGCGAGTGGAGGCGGTGATCGCAAAACGCATCGACCGGCTTGATCCGAAATTGCAAGAGATCATCAACGTCGCCAGTGTGGAGGGGGAAGTGTTCACTCGATCAGGCGCGCAGCGACCACACAACGATCCTCCAGATCGCCCACACTGCTTGCGAATATCAAGTGGAATGGCGCGCCTTTCTCGACCTGGGAAAGCTATGGGCCTCTCGCGACTACAACCAGGCCCGAGACTGTTTCGAGGCTGCGCTGGAACTGGCCCGTCGTATGGACGAACCCGCGTTTCTGGCAGACAGCCTGAATTGGATGGGCAATTGGCACGGGAATGCCGAAAACCCCCTGACGGCGGCCGAGTATCATCAGGAAGCTTTGGAGATCGTTGAGGCGTTGGGAGACCGGCAGGAGCTGGCGAATACCCTGGATCTGTTGGGAATCGCCAACCTGCTGGGCGGCGATTTTGCCACCAGCGTCCAGTACTATGATCGGGCCATAGCGCTTTACCGGGAGTTGGATGACCGCCCCAGGCTTGCGTCCAGCCTGATGGGCCGCGCAACAACTGTTTCGGGGCTGGTTTGGTTGGCGTCGGTCCCAGCTACTCTGCCCTGTGACCCCACGTTTGATTTCCATGAGGTCCTTCGAATCGCGGGGGAGGTTGACTTGGCCTCAGAAAAGGTCTGGGCGCATTGGTCTTTGGGCCTGTTGCACACTGTGCATGGTCATTTTGGGCGTGCTCTGAAGGTTATGCAAAAAGGTTTGCGTTTCGCCTCCGAGATCAGACACAGAATCCCGGAAAGAATTCTCAGCGGCACGCGAGATCATCCAGGAGTTAGCCGCCACTATCCCCGATGAAGCATTGAAGGAGAATTTTCTACAGCGCGCCTGTCATACACTCGATACGACGTGAAAGTGGCCCCCTATCGTCCTTCCGGCTAACCCATAAAGGGAGCTACGCACAGCCTCGACTCCTACCCATCCGACCGCCGTGTCCCCCCTCCCCGTGTCTCCGCATCCCCCCTCCCCGTGTCTCCGTGTCCCCCCTCTCCGCGTCTCCGCATCCCCCCTCCCCGTGTCTCCGTGTCCCCCCTCT